>USGR01000098.1 GCA_900554165.1 uncultured Oscillospiraceae bacterium
ACTGGATGAAATATACCGGCACGCCCAGGAAATACCCTTTGATTCCGATAGGAAACGCATGTCAGTGACGGTTAATATAAACGGGCAGGGCTACATTCTAACAAAAGGAGCGCCGGACGTTATACTCAGCCTGTGCACAAAAGTAAACACATCCTCCGGCATTGTTCCGCTCACGCCTGAGATAAAATCCCGCATACTTTCGCACAACGAGAAAATGGGCGCCGCGGCGCTGCGCGTTATAGGCGCGGCATACAGAGAGATAAGGGCGTCTGAAAGCGGAGAAAGCGCTGAACACGGCCTAATTTTTACCGGACTTTTCGGTATGATAGACCCGCCGCGCAAGGCGGCGTACAAGGCGGTAAAGACCTGTAAATCCGCTGGCATTAAGCCGGTTATGATAACCGGCGACCATAAGCTTACCGCTATGGCCATAGCTAAAGATTTAAAAATATATAAAGAAGGCGATGCTGTTTATACTGGTCAGGAGCTGGACGCCATGGACGACGCTGCCCTTGCAAGGGCGGTAAGAAAGGCGTCGGTATTTGCCCGCGTTTCTCCGAGACATAAGCTGCGCATTGTCCGCGCTTTCCAGAAAAACGGCCACATAGTCGCCATGACGGGCGACGGAGTAAACGACGCCCCTGCAGTAAAAGAGGCCGACATAGGTGTATCAATGGGAATTACCGGCACCGACGTCACCAAAGAGGCCGCCGGCGTAATACTTCTCGACGACAACTTCGCAACCCTCATAGCCGCCGTCGAAGAAGGCCGAGTAATATACAGAAATATCCGTAAATTTATCCGTTATCTGCTAAGCTGCAACGTCGGCGAGGTGCTTACGATGTTTGTCGGCATGCTGCTTGGGTTCCCGGTTGTGCTGCTCCCCATACAGATATTATGGGTAAACTTAGCGACCGACGGACTGCCCGCCATAGCTTTAGGGCTTGACCCGCCGGACGACGACGTCATGCAGCATCCGCCGCGCAGAGCAAACGAGGGAGTATTCTCCGGCGGGCTGCTGTTTAAAATTATATTCCGCGGTATTTTAATAGCCGCCTGTACGCTGTGCACATTCTGGATTATACAAATATCCGGCGGCAGTCTGGAGGCGGCCCGCACCGGCGCTTTTATGACGCTCGTTTTAACGCAGCTTATACACGTTTTCGAATGCAAATCTGAAGAGCACAGTATTTTCAAAATACATCTTTTTAACAATAAAGCGCTTATTCTTGCGGTGCTGTCATCTCTTATACTGTTGCTGTCGGTAATATACATACCGTTCCTTTCGGATATATTCAGCACCTCTCCGCTCAGCCTCAATCAGCTGATTTACGTAGCGCTTATAACGCTTATTTGCCCAATTGCCGGGGCTATTGTCAACCGAAAATAATTGAATATACACTATAAATCCATATTTTTAATTATCCCACTCATTAATAATAAGAAATAACGCTTATAAGACATAATTAGCCTGTTAATATAAAAACAAACGGGAGGAGCTAAAATATCAAGCCCCTCCCGCTTATGCTTTTATAAAATGCCGGCGTCAGTTCTATATATAAGCCTTAGCTGCATATATCTTCAAGCATTAAGCTCATATATTTTCATAAGCCCGTAAAAAACCAAATCTTTATCAAATATATAACTCTCCGGCAGAGCGCCCCGCACAGCGGCGGCGTTGCCGCCCGTGACTATTCCGGCAAAGCTTTCTCCAAGCGCTGACGACACATTGGCAAGATATCCCTTTGCAAATTCAGCCGTCGCATAGTAAGCGCCTGCCAGCATACACTCGCGCGTATTAGAGCCTATAAGGCGTATGTCGTCCTGCGGCGTTATGTACGGAAGCTGTGCAGTATTTTGCGACAAAGATTTAAGCATGGTGCTTACTCCCGGCACAATCGCACCGCCTAAAAATACCCCGCCGGCCGATAAAACATTAGCAGTAGTCGCTGTTCCAAAGTCAAAAACTACCGCCGGCAGGCTGTATTTTGCCGCAGCACCGCAGCATGCCGCAATACGGTCGGCGCCGAGCAGCGCGGCGTCATAATGCGATATGTCTATATTTAAGATTGCATGCGCGCCGGCAGAAATTGGCGCATGTCCCGTAATCGCTTCAAGCGCTGAGGCCACTGCGTTGCTTTTCTCCGGTACTACTGATGCAAATACCCCGCCATCGGGATTATCTGCTTTTAATATGCTATCAGATATAAGCGATATAAAATCGTCGGCACAGCTATACTCGGATGTTGGAAATAATATCGTCTTTCCTGAGCAGAAAACGGCGGTATTCGTGTTGCCGACATTTACAGCAATTATCATACATTCTCCCCTATTGCTTTTTTAACAAAGCTCAGTATATCATCTACCGCCGCAAGCGCACCCTTTCCGGTGTCGCCGCAGGCAAGCCGGCCGGAACGCGGCTCTATTACCTGCCATCCCCGCTCTTTGAGTATCTGCAGATTATTCTGCACCGCCTCGTTCTCGTACATCCGGCAGTTCATTGCCGGCGCAATAATGCGCGGCACATCCTTTACCGCCAGTATACAGGAGGTCAGCATGTCGTCTGCTATTCCGCCGGCTATTTTGCCGATTATATTAGCCGTCGCCGGAGCTATAAGCAGTGCATCGGCCGCCTTCGCCAAATCTATGTGGGCTATAATGGATGGCTCGTCTTCCTGAAGCACATCGGTATATACCCGATTTTTAGTGAGCGACTGCATAGTAAGCGGAGTTATAAATCCAGTTGCCGCCGCCGTCATTATAACATTTACATTACAGCCTGATTTTACGAGTCCGTTTGCAATGTCCGCAGCCTTGTATGCCGATATGCTGCCCGTTACTCCCAAAATTATGTTTTTCATAAATCTGCTCCTTCTTAGTGGTAATGCATTTATCAATATTTACACCGACATACTCTGCCAAATTATGCCAAGTTATTTTATCTTAAATGATGCCAAAAATATATAATTTTTATTGCCGGATGCATTTGAGCTCAATTCATCTGTAATGATAAACGCCTTTACAAATATTGCATTAAAATATCTTGCATTGCTCTCTTGCTATATCGGCGATTTTCCCCGCTATATCCTGCTTTGTTGAGCACCGGATTACATCGCCAGCTTTTGATATAATAAAGGCCTCATGCTTGTCACCATTTATGCCGGTTATATCGTTGGCTATCATATAATCGCAGTTGTTTTTTTCAGCAAGCTCTGATGCGCGCTTATAGAGAGTATCAATATCGGCGCCAGCTAAAAGTTTAAAGCCAAATAATATGGAATTGGGGCAGAGCTCTTTAATAAGACTTATAACCTTTTTTGTGGGTTTTAATATTATCACCGAATCCTCAACGCCCGACGGAAGCTTTGAGAGCTTTCCCGCATTGCCCCAGACGTTATCGCCCTCAGCATTTGCATCGCTGTTTTTTATGCATTCGCCATTTTCAGTTGAGCCGGTCTGACGCCCAAACTCACCGGACTGTACCGCGTTTATAAATTCGTCTTTGCTCAATCCCGCGTTGCAGGACGACTTAAACATGTCATAAAGCTCATGCAGAGACGTTACCCTCTCTACGGTATAATCGCTTACCGCCATAGCGTGCACTATGATATCGTATTTATTCTCACTAAGCAGTCGGCGCATAATATCATACAAGTCCTGCGCTGTCTGGATATAATGCACATTGCAGCCCGGTGCAGGAGAGGCGGCAGACTTTACCGTTATATATGTCACCTCAGCACCCATGCCTATAAATTCAGATGAAATAAGACTGCCAAGCCTTCCGGTGGAAGTATTTGTTATCTTTCTGACGCTGTCTATATTTTCCGACGTACCGCCGGCTGTTATAAGTACTTTCATGGCTTTCACATCCAATATTTTTCTTAAATATACATATTTACCGTACTATTTACATATATCGAAAAGTAAATTCTATCGCCGCCCATAACTGAAGAGTAATGCGCATTCATAATCCCATTGGCTATATACAATACATTTTCATTATGAGCTTTAAAAGATGCATCTGCGTTAGAGCTTATATAAAGCTCCTCGTACATCGTCGCTAAATCTTTTAATGAATGCGGCGTTTTAAGTGCTCGCTTATATACGGTCAAGCATGCTCTCCATAACGGAAAACTGCCTTTGCATGCATTCCTCTGTCAAGCCGCCGAAAAGCGCAAGCACGCTTAGCCCCTCTATCTCAAACATAAAATGCTCGGCAAGATTATCTATATTATCTCCCTTAAGCCTGCCCTGCCGCACCCCCAGCATAAGTATCTCGCTTATGGTCTCTTTTACCTTTTGCATCTGTGATTGCTGGAATTTATGGTCGTCGCCCGATTTATGTGTAAAAAAATACTCATACATAGAGCGCAAAAGACTGTTTTCCATATGCATAAGCCGCTGCTTATGCTCTTCAAAATACCGCTTAAAAAGTGTGTCAAAGTCAGTATTTGCCTTTACAGCCGCGCGTATGTCGTCAAATTTGCGCGTAAGACGGCGGTTCATCACCGCTATATATACATCGTCGACAGAGCTGAAATATAAATATATCCCTCCGCGCGATATTCCGCATTCGTCTATTATATCTTTCATGGTAACGCCGATAAAGCCCTTACGGCAGAATACGGTGCGTGCGCTGTCCAGTATGGCGTTTATTTTGGCCTGCCGGCGGCTCGTATTTTCCATTGCCTGCTCTTTTTGCATAATTATCTCCAAAAACATAGTGACATACGTGTCATTATCTGCTATAATAATTATATGACACACGTGTCATTTCGTCAATACAATTTATTTCAGCTTAAAATAATTGAGATTTTATCGTACTAATAAACTATAAAATCAGTTATGAGACAGCTGAATATAAGCTTATAATTATCTGTGAGAATTCTAAATATACGCAC
>USGR01000099.1 GCA_900554165.1 uncultured Oscillospiraceae bacterium
GATTAATACGAAAAACAAAAGGCCAAAGCATAAAAGTTTTAAAACACTTAATGCTTTGGCAATTTTTATTAATGTCAAAATAATATTTGTCCTAATTCAAAAGTGGCTAATCAACATTATGTGTAAATAAGATTATTCCCATCAATTACACGTATGAATAATAAAGCAATGACGATTTCAAATTTTGATTAAATAAGCATATAATTTAAAAATTCCCCTTAATTTGTTTTATAAAGTCAACATTATTCAAACAGTTTATAGCCCCGACATTTTCAAGCTATAACAACTCTGTGCCGTAAGTCGGTTCACGCTTTGTAATTAACTATCTATAATTTTAACTGCTCTTTTCACCATTTCCAACTAAAAACAGATTAAAATTGTATTTGAATTAACCGTGCAGCATTATAGAAATCATTATCAATTTATGCTAAAATAGAATCAAAACAAACTGCGCTGCAAACGACTTATCGTAGATTATGCTACCAAAATCGTCTCAGTAATAATGCACTATAATATATAAATTATAATATCTTTTTAAAATAGCCATATTCAAATAGGCGTCCAATCTAATTTTAAAGGAAGAATGTTATTAGAACGCTTTACCAATTGATTTGATTTACACGCTATCAGCAGCTTTTACTGCCTCATTGAACCTTTTTGCTATATCTAAATACGGCTTTGGCGTCTCAGGAAAGCAAATTAAGCATTTAATAATATCATTTATGATAGCTGCCTCCGTTTAATATATTAAACGCACGGTATATCTGCTCAAGTAAAATAATGCGAAATAGCTGATGAGGGAAAGTCATGGGCGATATTGATATAGTTTCATTGCACACTTTTCTGACATCATCTGACAGACCGTATGACCCACCTATTATAAAATTAATTGTACTGCTTTTATTGAGCGCTGTTTCGCTTAACTTATTGGCGAAGACTTTGGAATCCATTTGTTTTCCGTCAACAAACATTCCAATGGTAAAGGACGATGAGGGTATTTTTTTTATAATTTTTTCGCTTTCGCTTTTAACAGCAGATTGTATATCCGCTTCATGACTTCCGGTTATGCGGCATTCATCTAATTCAATTATTTTTAAAGAACAATAGGCGCCAAGCCTTTTTGAATACTCTTTACATGCCTCTGCAAGATATTTTTCCTTTAACTTGCCTATGCATATTATATTTATATTATACATATATCCTCCGAAATTCGATGTTTTTATAAGCTTATGCTATTTTATCATATTTTTTGGCTCTACGCTAAGTATGTTTTATTAAAAGCATATATAATAAAAAAACAGGCTAAAAATCTATACAACAAATGTTAAAATAGGCTCTCATTATACTTGTTAAAAGGTTTTGAGGATGATATAATAGTAAAAAATAAGCTGTAGAGTGGGAGTAATCAAAATTAATTCTGTCGCTTTATTGCTATAAAATAAATAAAGGGAGCGGATATATATGCTACTTAAAAATGCGGTCGTTTTAAACGACAAGTTTCAGTTAGAAAAGCTGGATGTAAAGATATCCGGAGATAAGATAGAGGATATCGGCGCAAATCTTTCTGGTGATGATGAAATAGATCTTACCGGCAAAAAAATAATACCGGGTCTTATAGACATCCATATACATGGAAGCAATGGTTCCGACGCTTGCGACGGTACGCCTGAAGCACTTAATACTATTTCAGAATATCTTGCAGATCATGGTATAACTTCATTCTGTGCTACTACAATGTCACTGTCTATTGACAAGCTTAACGCTATAATGAAAAACATCGGCGACAATGCCGGCAGTGTTAAAGGCGCAAGGATAGTTGGCATTAATATGGAAGGACCATATTTTGCAAAATCAAAGTGCGGTGCTCAGGATCCGGATGTAATGCATTCTCCAGTAGCGGCAGAAGTCGAAGAGCTGGACAAGAGTGCTAATGGAATGATAAAGCTGATAGATTTAGCACCGGAACTTGATGGCTCGCTTGATTTTATAAAGAAAATGAGCGGCGGCAAATATGTACTGTCTACAGCGCATACGTCGTCAGATTATGATACGGCAATAGAGGCTTATAAGAATGGTGCGAGCCATGCGACGCATCTTTATAATGCCATGACTGGATATACACACCGTGAGCCGGGCGTTGTCGGCGCAGTATTTGATTCAGAGATGAAGCCGACAGCAGAGCTTATATGCGACGGGGTACATATACACCCGGCCGTAATACGTACCACCTTTAAAATACTGGGCGATGACAGGGTTGTCCTTATTTCTGACGCCATGTCAGCGAGCGGCATGCCGGACGGCAATTATGAGCTTGGCGGAAGCCCGGTTATAGTTGTTGATGGTGCTGCACGCACTCCAGGTGGTGCATTAGCAGGCTCTACGACAAACGTATATCAGTGTGTTAAGAACTGCGTATCTTTTGGCATTCCTTTTGAAACTGCAGTTAAGGCGGCAACTGCTAATCCGGCACGGGTAATCGGTTGTCAGGATGAAATTGGCTCTATAGCTAAAGGCAAGCGCGCTGATTTACTAGTTATGGACAATGATATGAATATAGAAATGGTAATAATAGGCGGCAAAAAAGTAAGGTAATTATATATTGACCATATATAAACAGCTTTTACTGTAATTAAATGCAGTAAAAGCTGTTTTTTATAGACATCTTTGTAAAACAAATTTACAGCTTTCAGTGCGGGAGAGGAAATTTGTTATAAATAGAAACCGCAGCAACAGATAAATTAGGCCATATATAATCTACATATTCATTTTATAAGTCCGGTACGTATAATAATTACCTTTATTTATACAATGATTTACTGGCAGATTTTTATTGATTGATAATTCATCGCCGCGCAAGATATTTAAAAATATTTTTATCGTCGACTTATGAGATATATGTACTCGTTTATATATGGAAAAATAATAGAGCAGCCAATTTGCTCTTTCTAAAAAATCAGAAGTAATAAGCTATATCATATGTAAAAAGCACTATAAACAGATACTGCCGGAAAGCTAATTCTTTAGCTTTCCGGCAGTACTTTTGTGAGGGGATTAAATATAATGAAAAAGATTTAGGAAACAGCTCCGTTAGATGTTTGCCCCAATGTTATAGTAACGTTAAAATAACTTTGGGTAGTATATCTGTAAACTGTAAGTTCAACAGAATCGCCAGGCTTACATTGATTCTTATATTTATCAAGATCCTGGTAAGACTCAATCTTGTTGCCATTGAATTCAGTGATAATGTCATACTCCTGCAGACCTACTCCATCACATGGGCCGCCGCTGACAATCTGGGCAATTACAACTCCGTCTGGATATCCCATTTCCTGAAGCATTTCATGCGTATAATTCGAATAAATTTGAAGTCCGAGATACGGAAGTCCGCTATCTTTATTCTCAATTATATTTGTAACAACCTCAGCGACGGTATTTGACGGTATAGCAAAACCCATGCCCTCATAATCGCTGTCGGCTATTTTAACATTGTTTATGCCAATCAGCTTGCCCTCTGAGTCCACCAGCGCGCCGCCAGAATTACCGGGGTTAATGGCCGCGTCTGTTTGTATAAGCGTAAGAGTCCCTATATTTTCTATAGTGATAGAGCGGTTTATGCCGCTAACAACACCGGAACTTACGCTGTTCATAAAGTCAATTCCGCCAGGGCTGCCTATGGCAACAGCAGTTTCTCCGACCTTAAGGTCATCTGAATCGGCAAACTCTATTGGAGTAAGTCCCGTAGCTTCTATTTTAAGCACGGCAAGGTCACACGACTGATTATAGCCAACAACCTGTGCAGTGTATGGCTCGTCAGAATTGTTCAGATATACTTCAATTGTCCTTGTAGTATTTGATGGAAGACTTGAGGAGGTGTCTGCTATTACGTGATAGTTTGTAATAATATAGCCATCAGCAGAATATATAACTCCCGAGCCCTCGCTTGAAGCCTGCTGGCTGCCAAAGAACTGATTAAGAGAATAAGTAGTTTTTATACCTACGACAGAGTCAATGCACTTAGCGGCAATAGCCTCAACAAGATTAGATGCCGTTTCGTCGACATTTATGGTTGTTGTTTTATTTCCTCCGCTTGCAGTATTATTAGATGTACCGTAAAATCCTATTATGGCGGCAGATGAAGCACCGCTGACTATAATTGAACAGGCAAGCGCAGTCGCGATAACGGCGCCAAGACCGTATTTTTTTTCTTTCTTCTTAGGCGGCGCAGCATATGCGGTATTCTGATATGCATAATAATTGCCGTATCCGCCGCCCGGTACATATTTATTCTGATTAGGGGTGTAAGAATTTGCATGGTTTTGAGTCTGTCCATTGGCGGCCGAACCAGTAAATGAATTATACTGACCATACTGACTGTTATAAGTATTATTGCCGCTGAAATTTTGATTATTGGCATTCGTTGTATCAGAACTCTGACCGCCGAAATTCAAATTACCGCTTTTCTGGCTTCCTGCAGATGAATTATCGTCAGCACCGTAGGCATTATGCGTATTTGAATTGGCCCCTTGAGCAGTATTAGCAGTCTGGCCGTAAGATGCCTGAGAATAAGTATTAGATTTTGAAAGGTCAGACGCTGAATCATACGATTTAACAACATCAGTATTTTGATTATTTTGGCTTTCACCGGACATGTTAACTTCCTCGTTTGGTTTGCTGTTGTCTAAGTTATCTGAATTATTATCTAATGGATTAAAACCATTTAAATTTTTGTTTTGCTCCATAAAGCATAATTCCTTTCTAAATATTTTTAGGTTTTCTTTAACTTACAATTGTAATTATAATGCGCATAAATTAAATAAAAATATATTTTTTATGTCTTTTGTGTGAAAATAATCGAGATAAATTATTAAAGTGTTTGACGCTTGTATATAAA
>USGR01000100.1 GCA_900554165.1 uncultured Oscillospiraceae bacterium
GATTTAGGTCAGGGCGGAGTTAATGTGTCCGGCGGGCAGAAACAGCGTCTGTGCATAGCCAGAACACTGCTTAAAAAGCCAAAAATACTCATTTTCGATGATTCCACCAGCGCCGTCGACACCGCTACCGAAGCTAAAATAAGAAATTCTCTCGCTGAAATATCCGATATGACGAAAATCATAATTGCTCAGAGAGTAACCTCCGTAATAGACACCGACAAGATAATAATACTTGAAGATGGGCGCATACACGCTGTCGGCACTCATAAAGATCTTCTGCAGAGCGACCCAATATATCAGGAAATATATTACTCTCAAATGAAAGGAGAAAAAGAAAATGCCTAATACCTCCAGCCGAAGCAGGCCTAAGAACTTGCTGCATACGCTGCGCTCACTGCTTTCATATATGGGACGGCATAAGCTGCTTCTCCTTGTAGTCGCCCTGCTCGTCACAATAAGCGCCGTGGCCAATCTGCTCGGCACTTATATGATACGTCCGGTGGTAAACAACCTTACCTCCGGCGACATGCGCGCACTAATAACCGGCGTGCTTATCACCGCCGCGATATATCTTGCCGGAGTGCTTTCGGCATACGGCTATACTCAGACAATGGTAAAAGCGGCGCAGAAAGTGCTCTTCGACATTCGCCGTGATTTGTTCGCGCATATTCAGAAGCTGCCGCTGAAATTTTTCGACAGCAGCCGCCACGGCGACATAATGAGCTATTTCACCAATGACGTTGACACAATATCCGATGCCTTAAACAACAGCTTTGCTATAGTAATTCAAAGCTTTATTCAGATTGTCGGCACGCTAATTATACTTTTTATACTCAACTGGCAGCTTTCGCTTTTTGTTGTTGTAGGATATGCCTGCATGTTTATTTATATAATCTTCAGCGGGAGGCGCAGCAAGGCGTACTTTTCGCGCCAGCAGGAGTCTTTAGGCGATTTGGACGCATATATTGAGGAAATGGTAAGCGGCCAAAAGGTAGTAAAAATATTTAATCATGAGAAAGAAAATTTGGAGATATTCAGAAGCAAGAACGACAAGCTCCGCAAGGCGGGTACCGGCGCGCAAAGCTATGCGGCGACCATGGTTCCGGCGGTGGTCAGCATATCATATATAAATTATGCGATTGTGGCGGTACTGGGCGGAATTATGGCGCTGCGCGGCATGACGGACGTCGGCGGTTTGGCAAGCTACTTAGTATTTGTGCGTCAGGCGGCAATGCCTATAAATCAGTTTACTCAGCAGAGCAACTTTCTGCTTGCGGCTTTGGCCGGTGCCGAGCGCGTATTTAATGCAATGGCTCTTAAGCCGGAAATAGACGACGGGAAAATACGCCTTACAAATGTAAAATATGAAAACGGCAGGATAATCCCCTGCAGTCAAAAAACTGGGCAGTGGGCTTGGCAGAAGCCGGACGGCGAGCTTATACCGCTTAAGGGCGACGTCCGATTTAACCATGTAACCTTTGGCTACGACGACGGTCATCCGATACTAAAGGATATAAGCCTCTATGCAAAGCCCGGACAAAAAATCGCCTTTGTCGGCTCTACCGGCGCCGGCAAAACTACTATAACCAATCTTATAAACCGATTTTACGATGTACAGGAAGGCGAGGTCCTCTACGACGGAATCGATGTAAAGGACATCCGTAAGGATGACCTCAGGCGTTCGCTCAGCATAGTTTTACAAGATACGCATCTTTTTACCGGCACTATTGCCGACAACATACGCTTCGGAAAGCTTGGAGCAAGCCTTGACGAGGTAAAGCAGGCGGCAAAAATAGCCAATGCCGACTCCTTTATACGTCGCCTGCCGCAGGGCTATGACACAATGGTGACGTCCGACGGCGCCAATCTCTCACAAGGACAGCGACAGCTTCTTGCAATAGCCCGCGCCGCTATAGCCGACCCGCCGGTGCTTATTTTGGATGAAGCAACCTCATCGATAGACACCCGCACCGAAGCAATAATCGAAAAGGGCATGGACCAACTTATGGAGGGACGTACAGTTTTCGTAATAGCACATCGGCTTTCAACTGTGCGAAACGCCAATGCTATCATAGTGCTTGAGCACGGCCAAATTGTGGAGCGCGGCGACCACGACGACCTTCTTGCTCAAAAGGGAGAATATTATCAGCTCTATAACGGTATGTTCGAGCTTTCATAAATTTATAATTATTATAAATTATGCTGTTTTTATAATCGATAATTGGTGTTTAAGCCATAGCTAAATATAAATTTCTCATAGAAAGTATCAACAACTGCACCTTTAAGGGCAATTTAACCGTTTAACAAAACACAAAAAAACATCTACCGGCTTTAAGAGCGTAGTTTTAAGAAAAAAATAGAGGGACGGCCGTACGCCGTTCCCCATAAAAAGTTTCTTATCTCACCGCCCCATTACCGGTGGATGTTTTTTATGCGGGGAAAGACCTAGCTCCTCACAGATACGTAAAACGCATAATACGGTCTGCCAGCTGCGCTCAGACTGCTGCTTGCCGCCCGTGAACAGGCCGAGTTCACTCATCCTCAGTTGTTCTCTTAATTCGTTCTTTCAATTGCTTCGCAGTACATTTCGCTATGCGGCGGGCAAAATTGCCCGCCGCATCCGCGCAGCGTCCGCGGCACCAGAGACTGACTTCGATATTTCTATTTTCGCTCCTCTATTTTTCATATTTATTTTGTGTGTGACAGAGACTATTTATGTAGTTCATACGCATCAGAATGCCCGCCTTATCGCTTAAGCTTTCCAAAACCATGCGCCTAGCGTGTGGTTTTACTATACAAAAAAATCCGCAGTAATAATACTGCAGATTTTTTATATTAATAGCTTAAAACATTGGCCGAAAACATAATTTAGCTATAATTTTTAATAATATATAATGCTAAACATTATAGGAATCAGGGCAGCTAAGTATCCATAACCGCATTTGCTTTTACGATATATCCGGCAAATTCGCGCTTTACCCTTTCTTCAGCATCGCTTTCCAATACGTTTCTATCAAATTCTACGCCTACGGGTACAAATATGTCAAACAGCATTTTTTGCTGATCTTTATATAGTCTAAAATCAACTATTGTCAAAGATGGATTTATGCTGCCTATTATCTCCTGCACCCGTGCCTTAACATCTAGCGTTTCTACGTCCTTCGTCCCTGTTGGGTCAATATGAATAAGTGCGTGAATGCCAAGCTTTAATTCTATCTCCTGCTCGCACATATCAACCATTTCATGGCACTCAACAAGCCCCATATCCTGCGGGACTACTGCGTGCAGGCTTGCAAATGCACGCCCTGCTCCATAGCTATGTATTGTCAGTCCGTGTATGTCGAGTATATTGTCATAAGACAGCGCTATCGCCTTAATTTTATCGGTTACATCCCTTGACGGAGGCTGGCCAATCAGTGGGTCCAGCGTCTCCTTAACTGATTTTACGCCCGTTATTATTATCATTACTGCAACGGCAAGACCTATATATGCATCAATATTTATATTAAATGCGTCAAACATTACAGATGATACGAGCACCGCGCCGGTGGCTATGCAATCCGTAAAACTGTCGGCCTTTGCCGCCTTAAGCGCCAAAGAGTTTATTTTTTTGCCGGTATATGCATATACGCAGCCCATTATCAGCTTTAAAACGATTGACAATATAAGGACTACATATATCAGCACTCCTGTATCAAGCATTTCAGGGTGAAATATTTTCTCTACAGATGATTTTATAAGTTCAACGCCGACCAAAATAATTATCATCGACACGGCCAGCGCCGACATATATTCCATTCTTCCGTGGCCAAACGGATGCTCCTTATCAGCCGGACGCGACGCAAGCTTGAAGCCGAACAAAGTTATCACAGAGCTCCCGAAATCAGAGAGATTGTTAAAAGCATCCGCCATAACTGCAATTCCGCCGGATAATATTCCCGCTGCGAGCTTAGCGATAAAGAGCACAAAATTTATTATCATGCCGAAAATTCCGGCTTTTATTCCATATGCCGAGCGTGTACCGTTTATATCTTTATTATTGTTGGCGGATTTCGTTTTATCAAGCATATTTTCACCTTAGTTTAATTGGAATATGGTAAAGGTTTGTCTGTGTCATTATAAAATACTCTGAATTTGATAGGCAATGTTCACCAGAGTTAACATATAACATATGCACAGCTGCCGCTAAGCATGGAAATAATTTTGCCTGCGGGCAGAGCTATGTTTTTCTGCACGCACCGCTTAACCGCAGCCACAGCCGCTTCTGCTTCGCAGGTGTATATCAATTTAGTGCCATTTTCACTCATCAATTGCCCTTGCTTGACATGCTGTGCTAATCTCCTATATAAAAGCCTTTAAATATAATCCGCCGGTAAAGTTATATCCGGCTGGCTGTGCTATTACAATTGCTTTGCCGGCAGGTCGTTGCAGTCAGCTGTATCTATTTGCGTTATCTGCTTTGACATAGTAAAAGTATTACATTATTTACATTAAGCGCAAAGAATTATAAAGCACATCAAAAAAAGAGAAGCGCATGATATGTTAAAAAATATTACAGCTTGCCCTTTTTACCGCCCAGCTTAATATCGCCGGAAAGTATGTTTGTGTCAAATGTGAAAGACAAATTAGACTTTCTGCGCGCCCTTGCAAAGGCCAAATCCACAAGTTCGTCAAGCAGCTGAGTGTATGTAAGGCCGCTTTTTTCCCACAAATAAAATGAAAGTGAGCCGGGAATAGTATTTACCTCATTAAGATAAATTTTGTTTTCATCCGCTGTATCAATTAAAAAATCAATACGAACAACGCCGCTGCCGCCTAT
>USGR01000101.1 GCA_900554165.1 uncultured Oscillospiraceae bacterium
TGTATATAAATTATACATATTTAAAATTTTTCGTCAATTACAAAAATTATATTAAAATCAAATAAATAAATTTTACTTTTATTGTCCTATATTTTCCTCAGATTATGTTTTGTATATTATGATACATTCAACATTTCTCATTGGTCTATATACTAAGTTTAGCCAAAGCATTTGTATGTTTTTCATATACCAAATAATCATTTATCTATTTTAACGTACTTCCCTAGCTATATTGAAATTCACTTAATAAATCTGCTTGGTTTTGCATATAAAAACAGCCGGAATCTCCGGCTGTTTTTACTATATATTACCCTTTTTCAGCTGCCTCAGCTTACTAAAAAATTCGGTAAGCTCAGCTGAGCATTCTTTTTCCATTATTCCGCCCTTTACTTTAACTTTATGATTAAACGGCATAGAAAATATGTCCGTAACTGAGCCGCAGCATCCCGCTTTTGAATCATATGCACCAAAAAACAATCTTTTTATTCTCGAGTTTATCAGCGCGCCGGCGCACATAGGACATGGCTCAAGTGTTACATACATATCACAGTCTATAAGCCGCCAACTCCCAATTGCTTTGCATGCACCGTTTATTGCTTCTATCTCCGCATGCGTGAGCGCGTTCTGACTCTTTTCACGGCGATTTCGCCCAGTCGATATTATCCTTCCATCGCTTACTATTACAGCGCCTACCGGCACCTCTCCTTCAGCTGCCGCTTCTCTCGCTAAGGACAGCGCTGCCTCCATATATTCAGCCTGCATGCTAATACGACAGTACCCCCGTCTCCAACAGTATAAACTGTGCAATATATATTATCAGCAGAATTATCATACTTGGCGAAACAATAAATGCCTCTGTGCGCTGACCGCGGCTCAGCACCGTGTCAGGCTTTTCATGTATCGGCTTCCTATACTTCTTCATTATGATTATAAAAGCAACTATTCCTATAACCAGCACCGCCGCCATGTATATAATAAACATCATAATATATTCATTATCCGTAAGCTTCGGCCCAATAATATCGTCCAATACTATGGACATAAAATTATTTAAAAAGTGAGCTGCAATCGCCGGCCATACAGAGTCTGATACTATTACACACAGCCCCAGGCCTATACCTAAAATAAATGCAAAGACAAACTGCGGAATATTTCCGTGCATAAGCCCGAAAAGAAACGCCGATGTCACTACTGCAAACATATTTCCGTATCTTCTAAGCGAGCCTAATACTATACCCCTCAGCGCAAACTCCTCAACCAACGCCGGAACAATGCTTACCGTGATTACATAGAATATCTTCATGAAAATATTCTCCGGCATCTCAAAACTCGCCGTCTGCATCTCTCTTCCAAATATGCTGTTCCACAAAAAATCAAGGCCGTTAGAAACGCCGTTGCCCACCGCTGACAATCCCATTACCATAAACACAAGTAGTATAAAGAGCAATGGAGATACTTTTTTAAGCTTTACAATCTCGGCCGTACTGGTGCCTGTACCGCACGGCACTATTAAAAACGGAACTGTAAATGTGAGTATAGAAAGGAAGAACTGCAGCATTAGCTGCCATTCAATGCTGTCCATAAACGTCAGCATAAAATAATATTCAGACAAACTTTCCGGGACAACTATATTATAAATAATGGCAATAACAACATATGCTATAATCATAGCAGCTATCTGCATCAGAAGCGAAACAATAAAGGCAAGCCCTATCATGTTGCTCGTATTCCTAAGACTGCGCTTTTCATATATAGCTCTTATATTCATCATATTATAAGGAAATCCATTATTTGTCATAATCATCTTCCAATCTTAATATCCCGGTTTATTTTCACGATTTAACAAATATCTGAAAATATATTTACAATATACTATTAGCCGTTTTTCGCCGCTTCTGAGCTATTCACTGAGTTAAACTGACAGTTGCAGCTCAAAAGTTATCAATCATACAGAAAGTATGCCTTTAACGTAGTTTTGCAAAATTATAGTTGACATAGAATTCGGTTTAAATTATCTATAACTATTTAATTTTTACAGCCTTTCCGTTTCCTTTAGCTCTTGCAGACTTTGCTTTATCTTTCTTTATAAGTGAAATCGTTATTCTAAGTATATGTTTTAAATAATCTTCACCCTCTAAATATCCCTCTAAGCGGGACAACAGCTCCTCGTCGTCATATACCGCTTCGCCTAGTATACAGCAGACTATTACCCTATCCACCTCAGAATCCCCGTCTATATACATCTCGGATATCATCTTGCAGAACTTGGTAAGCTGCTTTTTATCATTTCTTTTTAGCAGCTCTCTTAAATGCGGCGCCGCTATTTTGCAGTAAAAATCATAGTATAAGAAGTCGCCGTACTGTGCGACATTGTCCTTATAAGCGTCTTTAAACTGCGGACATATTGTTAAAAATCTCTGCGTAAAAGCGCCTATGCCCGGCGTCGCGCCCGGCGCCGCCTTTGACGGCAAATCTATCTGAGAGCGGTGAGCATTAAACGCCGCCTTTTTTATTCCAAGCACTTCTTCAAGCGTGTCCTTAAAATCAGCGCCAATAGAACGCGCATCCTTTTCGTCGCTTTCGTCCTCAAACAGCCACGTGGAAAGCTCTGCAAACTCGCCGGTGCTGCCGTCCGTTACGTCAGCGGCGTACATTCTATACATCTTTTTCTTATCGTCAAAGCGAATTTTTATCGCCTTTTTATCTGATTTATATACCTCTCCGTCATCCGCCTGCTCAGTCTTAAAGCCCTGTTCGTCAAAAAGCGGCTTTAGCTCTTCTATTATTATTCCATAAGCATTCTCTAACATTTTGTCCCCCAATTTTAAATATTATTTTCATCGTCTACATATTCCAAAATGTCGCCCGGCTGACAGTTAAGCTCACGGCAAATGGCCTCAAGCGTTGAAAACCTTATCGCCTTTGCCCTGTTATTTTTCAGCACCGACAAATTTGCCAGCGTAATATTCACTCTCGATGCCAGCTCCGTCATTCCCATCTTCCGCTTGGCAAGCATCACGTCCAGATTTACTACTATCGGCATTGTACCTTACCTTCGTCTTTTTATTTATCATATACTCTCTTCTTAAACTTATACCGCCTGTTCAGACTAAATCGTCAGCTCATTTTCGTCCTTGTATTTTACCGCCATCTTAAACAGCTCGGCGCATATCAGCAGCGCAAGTGAAATAACGGCAAACAGCACAAAATCTATTATTACAAACGGCGATAGAAGATAAATAATCGACACCCCATATCCTACCGCCAAAAATGCACAGCATATGGATACTCTCCGTATGCGCTTTGCGTTTTCCATAACAAACGGTTTATTGTTGTTTACATTGTGAAGTATCTTTTTTACCTGCCAAAACGATATTATCCCAAATATATCGGTATATTCGAGCAACGCTAAAAGCACTATATAATAGTGCTTATGCCCATATGCATCGTACCTGCCGCTCAGCATATAATCCAGCAAAAATGGAAGCAAAAACAACATTACTACTCCGGTAATGGTTATGGCAAGGGTAAGCACTTCCAATATAACGCTGAGCCCGTTTCTGCCTATTATCTTCAATATATCACTCCCTGCCCGTTTAAAGCAGACAAAATTTTTATATTGCGGCATTTATATTAAAGGATTTAACCATCAAGCCATCTGCCCAATACGCCGCTCAGAACGCAATATACACGCTGCCAGTAATTTTTGCACTAAAAGCCGCCGTTTTGCCGACTGTCTGCAATACGTTAAGCTTTACTCTGCTTCTTCCATATTGTGCCATACGTCCTGCACATCGTCGTTGTCTTCAAGCAAATCTATAAGCTTTTCCATTTTCGCTTTCACTTCGTCGTCTGCCGGCGCAGTATATGTCATAGGAAGATAATCCACCTCTGAATATACTATATTGTATCCCTTGCTTTCAAGAGCTTCCTTAACTTTGCTCAAATCAGCAGGGTCGGTCAGCACCTCATATGCTTCCTTTTCGACGCTGAAGTCCAGTGCCCCTGCATCGAGCGCACATTCCATTACCTCGTCCTCGTCAGGAGCGCCGTCCTCACCTATTTCTATGTCTATTACGCCTTTCTTGTCAAACATAAACATAACCGAGCCGGTCTGGCCAAGACTGCCGCCGCATTTGTCAAAATAATGCCGCAAGTCTCCCGCCGTGCGGTTGCGGTTGTCGGTCAGGCACTGGACCACCACCGCTATACCGCCGGGGCCGTAGCCTTCATATACTATGTCCTCATATGAATCGTTTGCGCCGTCACCCGCCGCTCTTTTAATTATACGCTCTATATTATCATTCGGCACGTTGTTCTGCTTGGCCTTTGCTATTACATCCTTAAGCTTTGAGTTGGCTGCAGGATCCGGGCCGCCGCTCTTTACCGCTACGGCTATCTCACGGCCTATTTTTGTAAAGATTTTCGCCCTCTGCGAATCCGTCTTTTCCTTTTTTCTCTTTATATTACTCCATTTGGAATGCCCTGACAAACTAATTCCTCCAGTTTTGCTTATTTACATCTAATTATAATAGATATATTAACACAAAATAAGCCTTTTGACAATGATTGCGAGGTTAATATTATGAAAACAAATTATTTATCGGCATAAATTTTTAAAATTATGCAGATAATATTATATATCGAATAACATTAAATGCAAAATCTAAATTCAAAGGGCAGGAGACCAAAATGAATATTCGCACCGATTTGGCAGTAGAAGCAAGAGAACTGCATGCAGAAAATATTGATGGGGTGGAAAGTGAAGAAATAAAA
>USGR01000102.1 GCA_900554165.1 uncultured Oscillospiraceae bacterium
CGGTAAAGAAAGCAAAGCAGGTAAAGGACAAGCCGTCGGTTATAATAGCCAAGACGGTAAAGGGCAAGGGCGTATCGTTTATGGAAAACGTTGCCGACTGGCATGGCAAGGCGGCAGCCGGCGAACAGGCTGAGCAGGCGATGGCAGAACTCAAAGCTGCATATGAGAAGCTGTAATTTGCGCTATAATTTAACGGTCATGGAAAATACAGACTGCTTAGTGCATTTTTACAAATAAAAAGTTTAAGCGGTAATTTAATCGGAATATATAAAAAAGGGGTATAATTATGGCAGAGACGATAAAGAAAGCGACCCGTGAAGCATACGGCAAAGCGCTGGTAGAGCTTGGCGGCAGATATAAAGATATGATGGTGCTGGACGCCGACCTTTCAGGCTCGACTAAGACGGGAGATTTTGCAAAGGTATATCCTGAGCGTTTCTTTAACGCGGGTATAGCCGAGCAGAATATGATGTCCATTGCGGCAGGAATTGCAGCAACCGGCAAGCTGGTGTTTGCCAGCTCTTTTGCCATGTTTGCGGCCGGCCGCGCTTATGAGCAGGTGCGCAACTCCATTGGCTATACGCATCTTAACGTTAAAATAGGCGCTACGCATGCCGGTATGTCGGTCGGCGAGGACGGCGCCACCCATCAGTGCAACGAGGATATAGCGCTGATGCGCACCATTCCCGGCATGACGATAATAAATCCCGCCGACGCGGTGGAGGCATATAAGGCGGTAATAGTCGCGGCGGAATATGAAGGTCCGGTATATCTGAGGCTTGGACGGCTCGCAGTGCCGGTCATAAACGACGACAGCTATGAGTTTAAAATGGGCAAGGGAGTTATGCTTCACGACGGCGACGACGTCACGGTAATAGCTACCGGACTCATGGTAAACGAGGCACTTATGGCTTATGACATGCTGAAAGCTGAGGGAATAAGCGCACGTATAATCAATATGCACACCATTAAGCCAATTGACAAGGACATAATAATAGAATCCGCCGCTAAGACGGGTGCGATAGTCACTGCTGAGGAGCATTCTGTAATAGGCGGGCTTGGCGGCGCAGTGGCCGAGGTTATATGTGAAAATTATCCTGTACCAGTGCTGCGCGTCGGCACAGAGGACACCTTTGGAATATCCGGACCTGCGGCCGATGTGCTTAAATATTTCAATCTCACGGCAGAGCAGATAGTAAAGAAAGCCAAAGCGGCCATAAAGGCAAAAAAGAATTAATATTTATAAATATTCGCCGGAATACCACTTAGTACAAACGAGTGATATTCCGGCTTTTATTTTAGACAGATAAAATCCTTTTGATGTGAGAAAACAGTATAGCGGTGACAACCGTGTTTTTGTATATTATATACCGCAATAAGAGTTAACAAATTAAAATGAGTGGGAATAAGGGCTGAATATAAGGCTTTATATAATTTTACGCGTTCAAAATAAAGCGAAATATTTTGCTTGACATACATTTATTAATCTGATATCCTATTATTAGATTATCGTGTTAACGCATTAAAGTGAAAGTGAGGGCGAGAGCTTGAAAAAATATATGAAGAAAACGCCGGAAGGGCTTAAAGACATGCTGTATGAGGAGTGCACAGCCAAGGCGGAGATAGAGAGAGTTATAACCGATTTATTTACAATGCGCGGTTACAGCAGGGCAATTACTCCGACAGTGGAATATTACGACTTATTTGACGACGATATGCTGGGGATACCGCAGGAACAGATGTATAAGCTGACGTCTGTGAGCGGCCGGATAATGGCGCTGCGGCCGGATATGACCATTCCGATAGCGCGGCTGGTATCGACCAGGCTTAAGGATATGCCGGCGCCGATAAGATTGTATTATACAGAAAATATATTTAAGGTGAATATGAACGGCAGCGGACATGAGAACGAAATCACGCAGTCGGGCATAGAGCTTATAGGCGCCAAGGGACTTGCCGCGGACTTGGAAGTGCTTGACATGGCGGTTAAGGTGTTTGAGAAATGCGGCATATCGGATTATGCCATAGAATTAGGCCATACCGGATTTTTTGGCAGTCTGGTAAGGGGTCTTGGCGTCGATGATGAGAAAAAAGAAGAAATACGCAGAAGCATAGAGTCCAAGAATTATGCAGAGCTTTCGCTGATACTGAGCGGCATTGACGACAGTCCGTCGGCAAAGGTGTTAAAGCTGCTGCCGAGCCTTTACGGCGGCGCTGAGATATTGGACGAGGCGGAGAAGCTCTGTGCCGGCAACGGTGAGGCTATGGAGTATCTGGATTATCTCAGAGAGCTGTATTCAAAGCTGTCGGAAATCTCGCCAGATGCTAATATAAATCTTGATTTGGGAATGGTACACCGCAACAACTATTATACGGGAGTAGTGTTCCGCGGCTACATAAACGGTTACGGCAACACAGTTATATCCGGCGGAAGATATGACGGGCTGATGGAAAAATTCGGGCGTCCAATGCCGGCGACCGGCTTTGCGGTAGAGAACAATGCCCTTATTTCAACTCTTATAGCTTCTAAAGGCGATAAGCTTATGTCTAAAATTGACGCGGTGATATACGCCGAGCGCGGATATGAAGCGCAGGCCGTTATACTTGCCGGAAAGCTTGCAGACAATGGATGCATAAGCAGAATTTGCTCCTTTGGCGGTGAGGAGGGCGCCGTAAGCTATGCAAAAGAGCTTGGCGCAAAGAAAGTGTATATTGTATCAGATAATATTAAAACAGTTGATATTGAGGTGAATTTATGAGGCCGATAAGGATAGCGCTTACAAAGGGCAGGCTGGAAAAAAGCGCAGTGGAGCTTTTTGAGAAAATGGGGCTTGACTGTACTGAGCTTAAAAATAAGGGCCGCAGGCTTATACTTCCGGTAGGCGAGTATGAAATGGTGCTTGCCAAGGCTAATGATGTGCTGACATATGTCGAGCACGGGGTATGTGACATAGGCTTTGTAGGAAAGGATACTATAGCAGAAAAGGGCGGCAATTTCTATGAGATGCTCGACCTCGGCTTTGGCCGCTGCCGGTTTGCCGTCGCCGGACCTAAGGGATGCGATATATTTACCGGACACAGGGAGATGACGGTCGCTACGAAATATCCGAACATAGCGTCGCAGTATTTTGAAAGCCGCGGCATGGACGTAAGACTTATAAAAATCGAGGGTTCGGTTGAGCTTGCGCCGCTGCTCGGCCTTGCCGACGCGATAGTGGATATTGTCGAAACAGGCCAGACGCTTAAAGAGAACGGACTTAACGTCATAGAGGACATAATGCCGATATCTGCAAGGACTATTGTAAACGTGGCAAGCCTTAAAACACGGAAGAATGAAATAGAAAAATTTACAAACGGTATTATAAAGGCTCTGTCGCTTTAAAACGGTGTTGAGAGATATGCAGCTTTGTCATGAGCGCTTAAGCCGGCGGGAGTGAACCAAATGTGCCTAAAATGTGTCGCTGCTGCTTTTTTCACTTTTCCACCCTTGGTATGTGTCAGCGAGCCGACCATCTCAAAAGCAAAAGTTTATCTCTGCCGCAGATGTTTTAGATGCGAAGCAGTTTTCAGTAAGAAAGTTTTCGTGCGGGCAAGGCATACAATTTCTGCCATACTGCCGTATGGCAAAAATTTTAACGCAGTATACGCGCAAAAAACGCTTAAAACCATATTCTGTTCGACACATGGCAGCTTAAAGCAGCACAAAACATAATCTAGACCTATTATACATGGCAGATTAAGCATAGCCTGGCAATATAGCCGGATAGGGATTTTATGCAATAAAGCGGCTTGCCCTGCTTTTAGGCAGAAGCCGCATAACAAAATTAAAAGGAGGAGAATTTGCATGATAAGAATAATTAAAGCCGACGGGACGGCGGAAATGGATTTTTTAAAAGAGCTTCGTGCCCGCAGCGGCGAAACAGATAAGGCCGTCACGCAAACGGTGACGGAAATAATAAACGACGTGCGCGAAAACGGCGACAGCGCAGTAGATAAATATTCGAAAAAATTTGACGGATTTATACCTGAAAAACGCATACTTGACCGTGAGGATATAAGGAAAGCGGCGGAGCAGTGCGAGGGCGAATATCTTGAGATGCTGCGCCGCGCCGCAGCGAATATAGAGCGTTTCCACCGCCGCCAGGTACAGCAGAGCTGGCTGACTACCGAGGAGGACGGGGTAATACTCGGCCAGCGCATACGCGGCCTTCATCGTGTCGGCGTATATGTACCGGGGGGTACCGCCGCATATCCATCGTCGGTGCTTATGTGCGTTATACCGGCAAAAATAGCCGGCGTTAAAGAGATTGTAATGGTAACTCCTCCAAGCAAGGAAGAAGCCAATAAGACGATTTTAGCGGCGGCGTATATAGCCGGCGTTGACAAAATATATCTCATGGGCGGCGCACAGGCCGTCGCAGCGCTTGCATACGGCACCGAAACAGTGCCTAAGGCAGACAAAATAGTCGGCCCGGGAAATATATACGTGGCTACCGCCAAGCGTCTGATATACGGCGCGGCGGACATAGACATGATAGCCGGCCCGAGCGATATACTCATAGTGGCGGACGACAGCGCAAATTACAAATACCTCGCCGCCGATTTATTGTCACAGGCCGAACACGATGTTTTGGCGTCGTCTATACTCATCATGGTAAGTATGGAGACGGCCGAGCTTGTACAAAAGGAGACGGAGCGTCAGCTGAATA
>USGR01000103.1 GCA_900554165.1 uncultured Oscillospiraceae bacterium
GGCTGGACTGGGCCGCAGGCATGGAATTTTTATGACGGTCAGGAAACGCTTGGTCTTGTTCCAACGGCATACCGCTTCCATCGCGTACGAGAGCTTATGATGGGTTCGGACTTTGCTAAAAAATTAGGTATTGAAGATGTTGTTACTCATATGGGATTTATACCCGAAAATCCGCTTGACAGCAATTATCAGGGCCTTATAGTGGCTATAAGAAGTGTGGCTCAGCACTGCAAGAACAATGGGCAGCATCTGCTTTTTGAAACCGGACAGGAAACCCCAGTTACATTGTTGCGCGCCATACAGGATATAGGAACCGACAATCTCGGCGTAAATCTTGACCCGGCAAATCTTGTGCTGTATGGAAAGGCTAACCCCGTAGACGCTATGGAGACAATAGGAAAATATGTCCGCGGTGTACATGGCAAGGACGGCAAATACCCAACCGACGGACATAATCTTGGTCAAGAAACGCCTATTGGTCAGGGCCGTGTGGATTTTGAAAAACTTATACGTCTGCTTGCCGAAAATGGCTATGACGGCAGCATTACGATAGAAAGAGAAATAACAGGAGACGAGCAGACCAGGGATATCCTTGCCGGCAAAAAATATCTCGAAAATATTATAACTAATCTCTAATAAAAACAAAAAGCCGCATTAGCTTATTTTGCGGCTTTATATTTTGTCTATTTTATTATGTTAACTTTTGGCAAGGTATTCCAATAAGTCTTTAACGGCAGCACAGCGAGTAACGCATACATAGCTAAATTTAGGATGTGATAATATGAATGATTTACCAAGGGCACTGCCATCTCAAAAAGGCGTACCGCCGCAATTTATTTCCGATATGGTACAGGAATACATAAACAGCGGACTTATGCTCCAAAGCTATATGGTTGTCAAAGACGGATGCGTTATTTCAGAAGGATGGTTTAAGCCATATTCTTCAGAATATCGCCACATGATGTTCTCTATAACTAAGGGGTTTACAAGCCTTGCAACCGGCATGGCCATAGATGAAGGGCTGATATCTCTTGACGATAAAGTCATCGACTTCTTTCCGGACAAGCTGGCTTGTGAGCCGTGCGAAAATATGCAAAAGCTGAAAATAAAGCATCTGCTTACCATGACGGTAGGTCAAGATTACGGAACATTTGTCAAGGACGCAAAGTTTAAAGAGGACTTTATTAAATATTTTCTCACTTATTATGTAGAAAATGAACCGGGCAGCGTATTTTTATACAACAACGCTTCAACCTGCGTGCTTGCGGCGATTATCGAGCGAAGATGCGGCCAAAGCCTTGAAGAGTATCTTAAGCCGCGGCTTTTTAATCCTCTATGTATAACAGATTATGTATGGGAAAAATCTCACGAAAGTATATGCTATGGTGCGATGGGACTTAGCATTAAAACAGAGGATATGGCTAAATATGGTCAGCTCTTATTACAAAACGGCAGATATAATGGTAAGCAGCTTGTCAGACCAGATTATTTAAAAGACGCCACAAGCATGCATATTATTCAGCCGCCCCAGTCGCCCGACTGGAACGCCGGTTACGGCTATCAATATTTTCTCAATGCTAGAGAGGATTCTTTCCGCAGCGATGGGGCTTTCGGACAGCTGTGCGTAGTAGTGCCTAAGCATAATCTAGTCGTGGTAACGACGGCAGGACTATATGACATGCAGAAAGAAATGGACATTATGTTCGATAAGCTTATATGCCGGCTTAACTATAATGTCGCTGCATCTTTAGACGGGCAGGACGAGCTTGACAGGCTTAATAACTCCCTTTGCATTAAAATGCCTGATGGAAATTCAATGCCAGAATCATGCGTAAATCTTTCTGGAAAGCGGCTGCGCGTATCTAAAAACCCATACGGCATAACGCACATCAAATTCGATATAAAAGGAAATAATATTCATATATCATTTTATTATGGCGATGAAGAGGTTAAATGTTCTGTGGGATTTGGCGAGTGGTGTCAAAATCAGCCGGAACAGAAGAATTCGATGACAGCTATAGAAGAGTATAATATACGTGAATTTAAATTCTGCGCCGGCGCATGGAATAAAAATATATTTAAGTTTACCATTGTATATCCATGCACGCCGTTTGTTGATGAGTTTGAATTTGATATTAGGGACGATTTTATTATAATAAACTTAAGCAGAAACGTAAGTTTTGAAGAACGCGACTGGCAATTTTTTGCTTATGAAGAGTAATTATTTTTGTGTCAAAAACATAGCTTAGTTATATTTTCATTTCAAGATTCTGTAATATTTAACTGCCTAATATTAAACAGCAGCGAATCGAAAATTAAAATAGTATTATAAAAGAAATCCCTCAGCATTCAGCCGAGGGATTTGTGATTATTTGTCCTTGCTGAAACATTCAGCTAACAAGCATATAAATCCTGTTACAAACCCAGCAAATCCAATTAGCAGTGTAATAGTAAGAATTATTTCAAGCTCATTACTAATGGACATGCTTATTAGAGAAGTACATAATAAAAGGATTCCAACAATAGTTACCACTGACGCAGTTATTATTTTCTTCATATTATTGCCTCCAAATTTTTAATATAAGCATGCATCGTTAGGCGTAATGTATTCACCAAAGCTAATATCCCATGATGTTCTAATGTAGTTTGGCATTATTGGTCCGGAAAGTATCTGCAAAGTTACAGCAAATGTCGGCTCTGCGTAAAAAGAGCTTAACGACTGTGTTTCTGCCCTATGTATTGTATATGCTATTTGCCTCTCTGGGAGTTAAGCTTGTCCCGTTTAGATGCACATAAAGTAAAACAAACACCGTTCTTAAGATTTTCAGTCTTTTTGGAAAAATTGCGTCAGTAAGCTTATTAAGCCAAAAAGAAATATTGCAAAACTGATAAAGAAAGGAAATCCTAAAGCAAGCCCACCGTCTGTATCAAAAGCCGAATACCAAAAATCTAAATTGCCCGGCTGATTAAAGCCAGAATAAATACATGCACCTATTATTATTGCGCACAGCAAAAGCGCCCCGACAGCCGTTATAACTGATGATATTACTACTTTTTTCATATATAATTCACCTCAATTAAAATAGGCAGGCATCATTAACCGAAATTGTCTGCATAAGACTGTTGTCTGATACATACCAGCCGTAATTGTAATATACTCGAGTTGATTTCACGCCTCATTTGTTTATAAGATGAATGAGGCGGAAGCTTTTTATTTATTACCTTTGGCGAATTCGACTAACAAGCATATAAGGCCTGTTATAAACATTGCCAAGCCTATGAATAATGATATTCCTAAAACAAGGCCAGAAAACTCACTGCTTTGGCCAATACAAAGGCCTATCATAGCCGCACACAGAAAAATTACCCCCATAATAGCTATTGCAGATGCAGTAATTGTATTTTTCATATTAAATTGCTCCTTTAAATTTAAAATATGCATGCATCGTTAGTCGTAATATATTCTATATTACTTAAATCCCATGAATAAGTGAAATATGTCGGATACAAGGGCCCAGAAAATGTTTCTAGAGTAACAGTAAAATTAGGCTCTGCATAAAAATAGTTAGTTGACGGTGTTTCGCTTCTATGTATTGTATATGCTATTTGACGTGTATTATCCTTTGCATAATCTGATGGATACCAAAGTGCATGATTATACAAGAACTTTGTATATCCTTTATATGTAGTTGCTTCCTGGTTACTAATCTCTAAATCATTCATTTGTACCGTATAAGAAATTCCGACGTTTCCGCTAAGTCCTTGATTTGATATACCAGCGCCTAAAGAAAAAGTTAACTCATTTGTTTGCGGCTCTATCCTTGGTCCAAACTCTCTGCATATTACATTAGAATTTTGACTGTCAACGCTAAACTCTATGCTCCTTGTCGAATATCCTAAATAACCTACGTCGTTATTTGGATATATATTCATTTCGGAAAATACAAGAAAATAATATTTGTTATCCAAGTCGTTTAACGTATAAGCATAAGATGTAAAAGTTGTAAATTCACCTGCTACAACATCATTTAGCCATAATCCATAATGTCTTCTATCTGCATATTTTACATATTTCCAAGCTGTACCGTCTTCTGTAGGCAATGTCGCCGCATCTGCAGTAAGGCCGCCGGAGGTTTTAAGTACATCTTCGTTGACAAGATTTTGCTCGTTATAGTAAGTATAGTATAATTACAAAAACAGTAATTATTGATCCTTTTTGAACAATTCTATAACTAAATTAACAAGTCCAACAACAAATATTACAAAACCTATTCCTATCGAAGTCATTATTAATGCCTGATAATTACGGTTTTGCATAATAATAATGCCTAAAATCATTATACAAATGATTATAGCTCCTGTAATTGTAAGTGTTGACAATATCATTATCCGTTTCATTTAGATTCTCCTTATATATTTAAAACAAACAATCATCGTTAGCGTAAATAGTACATCTTAAGCTATTATCAGTTACACCCCAACCATAATTTTTCCAATAAATCAAATTTTGCTGCTCTCTAAAATAAACAGTTAATTCGGGTTTTGCTACAAAATATTTTAGTGACGGTGTCTCGCTTCTATGTATTGTATATGCTACTTGCTGTGTATTATCTTCTGAATAATCTGTAGAAAACTAATCGACTTTGTAGTTTATTATATCATTATTAAATTTAATTGTCCACCGTATTT
>USGR01000104.1 GCA_900554165.1 uncultured Oscillospiraceae bacterium
TCTCGTTGGAATAGTCAAACCGCCGTTTACTCCTATGTCGTGCTTTGGTATCACCGTTTGCGATGCGAGGCCCACTAAAAAGGCGGCAAATAAAAGCAACACAATATCATGTTTTAGGTTTATCTTATTGCTTTTTAGCTTTAAAATTATGACCCTTGCTATTATAAAAATTGGAATTGCTATAAGCATATATGGCAGCATATTAACTATATAGCTTATTATTCTTCCCATTGTTTTTCACTCCTGCCATTATATAGTTTAAATCAGAGCTGAGACTGCACCGTGTTTTTTAAAAAATCTGCGCACTTTTCTATATCTTCCATGTCGGGGTGTCCCTTGGCTATGCCGCCGATTATCTTAAACGGGCCATAAGTGTCATAACCTTTGCATTGATATATTCCAAGTATTTCTAACCCCAAACCGCTAAGACGCTTTATAAAAGCATCGGCATACTTTTCACTGCCGCTGCCGCTCGTATATATTATAAATGTTTTTTGCGGCAGATGAGGGCTGCCGTCTAAAAATTTTTTCAGGGATTTATGAAACTTCGACATATATATTCCCGATGCAAAGCCTACAGCTTTGTATTTTGAAAAATCAGTATTTGCCGCTTTATCTGCGCTTATTAAATCGATGTCGCTTCCCGCTGCAGCGCCTTCAAGCAGCTTTTTTGTATTTCCGTGATGCACCGATGCATATATTACCGCCATGTCAGGCATAGCTGTCTCGCTCCTTAATTTTGTCTTATTTAACAGTCCGCCGCGGCAGCCGTTCAGAGATGTGGAAACAATAAAAAATATACACTTGTGCACATAAATCTAAACTCATAGCATGCCGCGCCGGGACTATATCACTTGTCATTATCAGGACTGTGTTTTACATTGTCATGCTCTTTAATATTTGCGTCGATATACATTTCTATCTTGCAGATTTTTTTACTTATATTTATTATCTCCTGCTCGACCGGGTCAGGAATATGAATTTGGTCAAGCGGGCTTACCTTTACGCCGTTGCGGCGGACGACCCTTGCCGGTGTGCCTACCGCCGTTGAGTTTTCCGGCACATCGTGAAGCACGACAGAGCCGGCAGCTATTCTTGAATTGTCCCCTACCGTTATAGGACCTAATACTTTGGCTCCAGCACCTATCATTACGTTTTTGCCTATTGTTGGATGACGCTTTCCGGTTTCTTTTCCCGTGCCGCCTAACGTTACTCCCTGATATATTACCGTGTCATCCCCAACTTCTGCCGTCGCGCCTATCACCACGCCGGTACCGTGGTCTATAAACACACGCCGCCCAATATTTGCCGCCGGATGTATTTCTATTCCCGTCTTGCGTACAGTGCGCTGTGATATCCACCTTGCTATGAAAAATAAGCCTTTGTTATAAAACCAATGCGCGCGTCTATGCCGACGCACCGCTTTAAAGCCTGGATATAAAAAGTATATCTCCAAGGATGACCGCGCCGCCGGATCTTTTTCCTTTACCGCGGCTATATCTTCCTTTAATCTTTCAAACATGGGTATCCCTCCTTTTAACTATTTAAGCACCGCTATTTTGCAGCAAACATTTCGCGAGATTGCCGCTTTAGCTCTGGCCGACTATTGCCGCCCGTTTTGCTTTACCGCGACCGGATTTGCTTAACGCCGTAGCTGTTCAGGCGTTTTTGCCAGCATCATGAATATTCGTATATAACAAACGCCCCCTGCCGTAATGACAGGAGGCGACAAATTTAAACCGCGGTTCCACTCCAATTTATACTCTTAACCCCTTAACGCGGGAAACATGCCGCACTACTATATTTCGCACGGCAGGCTGAGAGGTGCATTCAGCTTCTTTAGCATATCGTCCGCTTTCAGCCGATGACGGACTTTCTCTGTTATGCTGAATATAAAGCCTACTATTCCCCGTTAACGCCTTTATCTTTTAATACATTATATACTCTTTCCTACTAATTGGCAACACATAAATTTGTCCTTTTGTCCAAGCATAATTTGATTATTCACGCTATTTTTCTAATTAAATTAAAGCTCATCTGCAACTTCAAGCAGCCGGCAGATTTGTCATGCGCTGCCGTATAATTCTTAATATGGCGACCAATAACGGAATGCTAAAATCAGTTCGTGCTCGCACTTATTTATTAAAATTAACGCATTCTCTGTTCTGGTATATATATGTAATCCCTGATATTACAGTAAGCAAAGCCGATATCCACAACAGCACGGAATATCCTATGCGTATAGCAAATACCGCAGTCTCTCCTAAAAAGCCCAGAGATATAAGATATTCCATAAGCATTACTGTTATAATTGCCACCATCTGGCTTACCGTTTTAAATTTGCCCCATATGTTCGCCGCTATGACCTTTCCGGTACTTGCCGCTACCAAACGTACCGACATTATTGCAAATTCTCTGAACAGAACAATGGCTGTTACCCATATTATTCCATAGCCGTAACCCATGTATATAAATCCTAAAAATGCCACCGTTGTCAGCATCTTGTCGGCTATTGGGTCCAAAAATTTACCAAAATCTGTCTCTATGCCGCGCTTACGCGCTATATTGCCGTCAAAATAATCTGTTATGCTGGCAATTATAAACACTGCCGCCGCTATCAGCATATGATGCGGAAAGTCTATTATCAGCAATGCCAAAAATATAGGCGTCATTATTATTCTTATTATGGTCAGCTTGTTTGGTGTATTCATAGCTTACCGTCCTATCTCTCTTATTTTTGCCGCATAACTTATTTTACCCTATAATGCTTCTCCCACAAGCTCGCCGTCGGAAGTCTCTAAAAGCTTTACATTTATAAATTCGCCCGGCTCAATTTCTTTATCGCTGCTAAAAAATATTTTGCCGTCTACTTCCGGAGCCTCCCCCGCACTGCGTCCGTACCACATCCTTATGTATACGTCGTAGCCCTCTACAAGCACTTCGCGCGTCTGCCCGATTAAAGCCTCGTTCATCTCATCGGATATTTCCTGCTGAAGCTGCATTATCTGCTCCTGCCGGCGCTTTTTTGTCTCTTCGTCTATCTGATTATCAAACTCCGCCGCCGGTGTGCCTTCCTCCTGCGAATAGGCAAAACAGCCTAATTTGTCAAAACGCATTTCTTTCACAAAGCTTAAAAGATTTTCAAAATCTTCTTCCGTTTCGCCCGGAAAGCCCGTTAAAATCGTCGTGCGCAGCACTATCTCAGGTATTTCTTCGCGCAGATTATGCACAAGCGATATTATGTCGTCCTTTGTCGTACGCCGGTTCATGCGGTGAAGTATTTTGTCTTCACTGTGCTGAAGAGGAATGTCAATATATTTTACTATCTTTGGGTTGTCCCTTATTACTGATATTAGCCGGTCGTCTACTCTTTCCGGATATGCGTACAGTATACGCAGCCACTTTATTCCCTCAATCTTGCACAGCCGCTCTAACAAATCCGCCAGACGCTCATTGCCTATGTCCTCACCCCAGCGCGTAGTGTCCTGCGCTATGAGTATCAGCTCTTTTACGCCGCGACGGGCAAGCATCTCCGCTTCGCCCACTATGTCGCTCATCGTGCGGCTGCGGTATTTTCCGCGTATGCCCGGTATGGCGCAGTATGTACACCTGTTGTCGCAGCCCTCCGCTATCTTTATATATGCCATATAGTGCGGCGTTGCTATAAATCTTGGACCGCTCAGCGGAAGCAGCTGCTTATCATCATATTTGCATACCCGCTCGCCACCTTCAAGAGCCTTTGTTATTATTTCCACTATATCGGCGTTTGAGCCTATTCCGACTACAACGTCTACCTCCGGCATTTCATTTAAAATCTGCTCGCGGTACCTTTCCGCCATGCAGCCGGTCACAACCAGCAGTTTGAGATTTCCCTCCTGCTTTAGGCGAGCTATATCTAATATAACATCAATAGATTCCGTCTTTGCGTCTTCTATAAATGCACAGGTGTTTACTATTACTACGTCGGCTTCGTCTTCCTCTGCTGTATATTCAAAGCCAGCCAGCGCCAGCTTCGCCAGCATAATCTCCGCGTCTATCTGGTTTTTTGAGCAGCCCAGCGACGCTAAAGATACTGTATATGCCATTATACCATCCTCATATATTAAAAATTTGTCGTTTTATTCATCATATAAAAATTCATCTATCGCAGCAGATATCTCTGATGCAGAAAATCCCTTGCGATAGAGCATAGCGTACATTTTTCGCCGTCCGGCCGCGTCCGCCGGAAGCTCATGGTATTTTGCGCTTAGAATTTTATTTATGCTCTCCGTCGGATTGTACTCCACGCTGTCCGCTAAACTTGCGGCCAGCTCGCCGTCAAAGCCCTTTTCCCTGAGCTTCATTACGGCATTCCTTTTTGACATGCCGCGGCGGCATATATACTCCTCCGCCAGCCTGCGGCCATAGTCATCTTCCCTTATAAAACCAAGCCTAATCATTTCACTGCATGCAGACTCCGCCGCCGATTTTGGATAGGTTTGGCTCAGCTTCTTTATAAGGCCGCCGGCGGAATAGTCCCGTCCCGTCAGGAGGGACAGCGCCTTGTTCTTTGCTCTTGCAAAGTTAGATGCCTCTATTATTTCAATCAGCTCGGCATACTCAATACGCACACCCGGCTTTAGCCGATATTTTTCCACTGTAGCGGGGCTTAAATAAATCCGCCGGTATTCATCGTCGCTGCC
>USGR01000105.1 GCA_900554165.1 uncultured Oscillospiraceae bacterium
GCTATTATGTCGACGATCCTGAGCGGTTTGGCGTGGTGGAGTTCGACAAGACCGGCAAGGTGCTTTCTATTGAAGAAAAGCCGGAAAAACCGCGCTCTAATTATGCCGTTACGGGGCTTTATTTCTACGACGGCGACGTGTCGGATTATGCCAAAGCATTAAAGCCGAGCGCGCGCGGCGAGCTTGAGATAACTGACCTTAATAAGGTGTATCTTGAAAAGGGCAGACTTGACGTTAAGCTTATGGGCCGAGGATATGCATGGCTTGATACCGGCACTATAGACAGCCTGCTGGACGCCTCAAACTATGTCGGCATAATACAGCGCCGGCAGGGAATTGCGGTATCTGCGCCGGAGGAAATAGCTTTTAACAAGGGACTTATAACGACAGAGCAGCTGCTCGACGCAGCGAAAAAATACGGCAAGTCGCCTTACGGCCAGTATCTGCTGCGTGTTGCCCAGAATAAAATACTTGACTGACAGCAGTAAATTATACATAATATCTGCATGCGGGCTATATAGAGAAAAACGTATCTGAACGGTTGGGCGTAAGGGCGTAGCATACAGCGACAGACGCAAATTGTGCGCATATTTTGGCTTGAGGCGGAAGCGCTTGCTTTTATGTTAAAACGAAACGCCAAAAGCCGCAGCGTAATTGCAGAAGAAAGATACTGTGATATACATACACGGCCGTTTGCAGCTTTTTGCCGCATATCCGTACTGATTGCAGTGGTTGAGCGCATTCATCTGAAACGCTATACAACAGGCGGTTTTGAAATATTATAAGGGGTTATGCATAACCGCGCTGCATACGCTTTTATATCAGGATTAGCGGTGGATAAAAAGGCAGAAGCTCATGTATCTCAGTCCGGCGGGCATTTTATGCGGAGGAAATGGGAAGAAGCTTCATCCAAAATTTTGTCCTGCTCAAGGCTCGGTGGATATGCAAAAACCGCGTCTCAGAGTGGGGCGCATCTCTTTGCCGGCTTGCGCGTTATGCTTGACATTAGATTAATATTTGAAGCGCGGGATGTTATAAAATTACCTGCGTTAATAAGAGTTAAATATCCTATAATATATATGAAATATATTTTTGGAGGCATAAATAATGGAAATTAAAAAAACGGAAATAGAGGGTCTTGTTATAATCGAGCCAAAGGTGTTTGGTGACAACCGTGGCTGGTTTACTGAGACGTATTCCAAAAAGCTGCTTGACGAGGCGACCGGCGGTGCTGTTTTTGTACAGGACAATCATTCAATGTCGGCTAAAAAAGGTACGCTGCGCGGTCTGCATTATCAGTGTGCGCCGATGGCCCAGGCCAAGCTGGTGCGCTGCACAAACGGCGCCATTATAGACGTGGCAGTGGATGTGCGCCGCTCATCGCCGACCTTTATGAAATGGGTAGCGGTAGAGCTTACAGCATCAAATTTCCGCCAGCTTTTCTTGCCTAAGGGATTTTTGCACGGCTTTGTTACGCTGTGCGACAACTGCGAGGTGCAGTACAAGGTGGACGAATACTATTCGCCGGAGTGCGACCGTTCGGTGCGCTTTGACAGCCCGGCGTTTAACATAGATTGGGGCGTAAGCGAACCAATTATATCAGACAAGGACAAAGCTGCGCCGGTGTTTGACCCGGACAAGCATGCTCTTAATTAACGGAGGTAAAGTATGAATATTTTAGTGACCGGCGGTGCGGGATTTATAGGCGCCAACTTTGTTTATTACATCCTTGACAATTACAGCGACGACAATGTGATATGCGTCGATGCACTCACCTACGCGGGGAATATGGAGACATTGAGCCGTGCAATGGAGGATAAGCGCTTTACTTTTGAAAAGGCGGACATCTCCGACAGAGCGGCGGTATATGAAATTTTTAGCCGGCATGATATAGATGTAGTGGTAAACTTTGCCGCTGAATCGCATGTCGACCGTTCTATTGAAAATCCCGAGCTGTTTTTGCGCTCGAACATACTCGGCACGCAGGTGCTTATGGACGCCTGCATGAAGTTTAACGTGCCGCGCTATCATCAGGTTTCAACCGACGAAGTTTATGGCGACCTGCCGCTTGACCGGCCGGATTTGTTCTTTACGGAGGAGACGCCTATACACACATCTTCCCCATATTCAGCCTCCAAGGCCTCGGCAGACTTGCTTGTACAGGCATATCACCGCACATATGGGCTGCCGGTGACTATATCGCGTTGCTCTAACAACTACGGCCCATATCATTTTCCGGAGAAGATGATACCGCTTATGATAACGCGTGCACTGGCCGATGAGTCGCTGCCGGTATACGGCACGGGTGAGAATGTCCGCGACTGGCTGTATGTTGAGGACCACTGCTCGGCGATTGACTTAATTATACGCAAGGGCAGAATAGGCGAGGTTTACAACATAGGCGGGCATAACGAGCGCGCCAACATAGACGTTGTAAAAATAATACTGCGCGAGCTGGGCAAGCCGGAATCGCTTATAACATATGTGACCGACCGCAAGGGTCACGATTTGCGCTATGCTATTGATCCGACAAAGATTCACAGCGAGCTTGGCTGGCTGCCGGCGACAAAGTTTGAGGACGGCATTAAAAAGACAATAAAATGGTATCTTGATAACCGCGGCTGGTGGGAAAATATAATAAGCGGGGAATATGCCGATTATTATAAGAGAATGTATGAAGGCCGCGGCGAAACAAAGAAGCAGTAAAAATGTCAGCTCACCAGAGCTATTTGCACTGTACGCTTCAGGCGTGCTGCGGCGCACCGGAAAGCGCCTGCCGGATACGGAGAGCACTGGCGTGCGCGTCAGCACGCCGTCTTAATACGGCGCAGTGTTATAAATAATTGCAAGACAGATATCAGAGGTGTTGAAGCGATGAAAATACTTGTGACGGGCGTTAAAGGCCAGCTTGGCTACGACGTTATGGAAGAGGGCGCAAAGCGCGGCATAGAATGTATAGGCGCCGATATAAACGAATTTGATATAACTGATGAAAAGCAGACGCATGATTTTATAGCAAATCTGCGTCCCGACGCCATTATACACTGCGCGGCCTATACCGCCGTTGACCGCGCTGAAGACGAGCCGGAGTTATGTGAAAAGGTCAACGCGACCGGCACTGAGAATATAGCAAAGGCGGCAAAGGAAATCGACGCCAAAATGATATATATAAGCACGGACTATATATTCGACGGCAAGGGCGATACTCCGTTTGAGACTGACAGCCCCGCCGCGCCGCAGAGCGAGTATGGCAGGAGCAAATATATGGGAGAATTAGCGGTAAAATCGCTGCTCTCTAAATATTTCATAGTGAGGATATCGTGGGTGTTTGGCGTAAACGGCAATAATTTTGTTAAGACAATGCTCCGCCTTGCAAAAACAAACAGCGAGATAAGGGTGGTAAACGACCAGATAGGCTCGCCTACCTGTACTGCCGACCTTGCGCCGTTGCTGCTCGATATGGTGGTTACCGATAAATACGGCGTATATCATGCGACAAACGAGGGCATATGCAGCTGGTATGAATTTGCATCGAAGATATTTGAATATGCAGGTGCGAACGTCAAGGTGACGGGAATACCGACGAGCGAATATAAGGCAGCAAAGGCTGTGCGTCCGATGAATTCGCGCATGTCGAAGCGCTCGCTTTCAGACGCCGGCTTTAAATTGCTTCCGCGGTGGGAGGATACTCTTAAATGGTATGTTGAGCGGGTAAAGGATACTATTTAACGCAGTAAAGATATATTCTGCGAATTAAAAGTTTGTATGAGAGACAATTCGCAAGAAAGTTGCTCCCTTTAGATTTTGTGATTGGCCAGAATGCTGGGATAATCTCAAAGAGAAATTATTTATGAAAAAGAAAACTGTAATTATAATTTCAATTATTATTGCAATATTAGTTTTATTTGGGTTATATTTGCACTATCAAAACACTAAATTACAGATAAGCAATTATAGTGTAATCGATAATGATATACCTGCTGATTTTGATAATTATAAAATAGTACAAGTATCTGACTTTCACAATACTAAATCAAAAACTTTGACGTGTGACTTGATAGAAGCAATAAAAGAACAAAGACCGGACATAATTGTTTTAACGGGAGATTTAATTGATTCAAATAAAACCGATGTAGAAGCTGCAATAAATTTCATTAAAAGCATAAATAATGTTGCACCGATTTATTATGTTTCCGGTAATCATGAAGCAAATATTAGTAGTTACACACAAATCAAAGAACAGTTAGCAGAAAATAGGGTTGTTATTTTAGACAATAAAACTGAAGTGTTAAAAATAAACAAGTCAGAGATAAATTTAATGGGTATAGATGATCCGGAAATGGCCGATGAAAATATGGTGTCGGATTCCGAAATCATAAAATCTGAGTTAGACAGAGCAAAATATAATGAAAATAAATATAGTATACTATTGTCTCATAGACCGGAATTATTTGATACCTATGTAAATAAAGGGCTAAACTTAATTTTGACGGGACATGCACACGGAGGACAAATAAGGGTGCCGTTTATAGGTGGAATTATTGCTCCGAACCAAGGCTTTTTCCCTAAATATACAAACGGAATGTTTGCGGAGGGTAAAACTATGATGATAGTAAGCCGTGGCATCGGAAATAGCATTTTGCCTTTTAGAATAAATAATAGACCCGAATTAGTAA
>USGR01000106.1 GCA_900554165.1 uncultured Oscillospiraceae bacterium
CCCCAGGGGACGCCTGCGCGACGCGCGCGGCGTTTCTGGCAGTAAAGCGCGTAATGAAGCGATTCATCAAGCAGAGAATCCTCATATACGGGTAAAAGCAGATGCGGCATAAAATATTCAAACATAGTACCCGTCCATGAAACAGGGCCGGTGTACCCGCCCTGCTTTGCAAGCGTGCGGCCGAGATATCCCCAGTGCTTTTTGCTCACCTGACGCGATGCAATGGCAAAATAGCTTGTCATTCTCGCCTCGCTCATGAGCAAATCATAGTATGAGCCGGAAAGCTTGTCTGCTTCTAAATCGTAGCCTATATGGAACAGCTTGCGCCGCTTATTATAAAACGGAGAAAGGTCGGTTTCATCTATAAGTTTCTCAAGCCTGTCGATTATCTGCGAAATTTTAGACGACTCAGACATATATTCCTTAAGCCCTTCACTCAGCGCAGACATGCAGCAGGCAAAGTTGCCGGAATCGACCGTAGAAACAAACCTCGGACTAAGCGGTTTAAGCGTTTTTGTGTCGTACCAGTTGAGTAGGTTTCCGTTCCATTTTTCGAGCTTTTCAATACTGCACAGCGCTTTTTCTATTCTTACACACATGTGCTCGGTATCTATAAAGCCAAAATCGCGGGCGGCGAGAGTGCACAGCAGCATAAGCCCTATATTGGTGGGCGACGTCCTGTGTGCCACGGCATGGAGAGGAGATTCCTGTATATTATCCGGCGGGAGAAAATTATCCTGTTCTGACGCCAGTTCGTCGTAAAATCTCCACATAGACGCCGTCCATGCCTTTACCGTGTCGCGCTCGCTGCTGTCTATCTGCACTGCTTCATGCTTCCGTTTAATGGATGTAAAATATATAATAAGCGGGCTGATTATGGCAAAGCAGGCCATAAGCCGCGTGAAAGAGTCGTTTACGAAGAATAAAAGCACGCCGAATATAACCGCCGGAAGCGAAAAAATAAGTGAACTTAAAAATCCGCTGCCGCCCTCGGCATCGGCCGCTGTAGTCCACTGCAGGAGATTTCGATGCGAAACAAACTGCCGGTAAAGCGCGGAGCATATCGCGCTTAGAGAAATGAGTGCGGTTTGTACGAGTATAATGCTTTCAATCAGAGCGCCGGCAAGCGCTTCAAGCGCCGACGGCATTACGCGGGAGTAGTATTTGCGCGACAGCATCTGTACTCCGCCACCGATAAGCGACCTTAAAGCGGCAAAAATTCCCGGCGCCGCGGCAGAGAGCAGCGCGGTGACGGTAAGCAGCGTAGCATGCGATGGCACAAAAAAGGTGAGCAAAAGACACAGCAGTGCAAAAGGAGGCGTTGCCGAGCGGCGCAGATTATCAAAAAGCATGTGCTTTGAAAGCCCGTTTATGGGATTAACTGCACGTCCGCTGCTGCTTGGTACTCTTTTAAACAGCCAGAGAATATTCTGCCAGTCGCCCCTTACCCAGCGGTGCAGCCTTTGCAAATACGGCAGCACGCCGGACGGGCACTCGTCCGTCATTTCTATATCCGAAATATAGGCCGTGCGGAGATAGCTGCCTTCAAGTATGTCGTGGCTGAGTATTCGCTCGTCGGGAAAAGCCTTATCGAGACAGCGGTAGTAAGCCTCGGTGTCGATAAGTCCTTTGCCGGAGAATATGCTTTGCCCGTACAAATCCTGATAAATGTCGCCGGAGACCGTGTCGTAAGTGGTAACTCCGCCTGAGCCGGACATTGTGACGGAAAAAGGAGTTCTTGCCGAGCTTTGCAGACTTGTCACAACACTCGGCGCTATTATTCCGTAACCGTCTGTTACACAGCCGCTATCTGATATGACGGGAGTATTAAGCGGATGCATTGCCGCAGCGACCATTTCCGATGCAGTGTCCATAAGCAGTTCGGTGTCGGAATCAAGCGCCAGCATATATTTTACCCGTCGCAGAAATTCGGCGTCTCCTTCAATTGTTCTAAAGTGTGAAACGCCGGTGTGGATGTATCTTATAAGCTCGGTTATAGCGCCGCGTTTGCGCTCATAGCCGGCAAACGCTTTCTGAGTCTTAACCTCGACGCGGGGACGTATTACGAGTATAAATTTATTGCCATATTTATTATTAAGCGATTTTATAACTCTGCTCACAGCGCTTATTGCAACAGAATCCTCCGGCTTGCTGGGCAGGCCGTATTCTTTTAAATCGCACAGCACACAGAATTTTATCTCGCCCTGACAGTTGGTGCGGTAGAGCTGTTCGAGTCTTTTATAAAGCCTGCCGGCCTTGTCGGGTGAGGGAATAAGGGTAGATATTGTAACAAGCGTAGGCGCTGAGGCGGGAATACATCCTTCAAGCTCCATGCGCGGCAGATAAGTCGGCTTTACCCCCTTAGTGGCGAAGAAATCTACTAAGGGGCGGCATATTTCAAAGACGGGGAAGTATATTATCGGAATAAGCCAGTAAGCATGCGAAAAGCAGGAAATAATCAATGAAACTATAAGCGGAATTATAAATCTGAGCGTCAAAAATACATTGCCGCGTATGCGCCGCGACTTATATGAGGCGTCTTCCAGCAGATAAAAGCCTATGTGGCGTTCTCTCGCTTTAGATGCAGACTGCGCGAGCTTTACTATATGCTCAGCCACCTGGGTTTCGTCGCATTTTTTGCGCAGCGCAAGCTCTGTACACTTGCTGCGGTATATGGCCCTTGTCTTTTCATCCATTCTGGTGTATGCACCCGATGGGTCACGGGAGAAAATTTTTTCTATTTGGCTGTAATCTTCTATAATCTGCTCAAAGTCCATTGACGGCAGATTTCTCAGTCCCGTTATTGCAAGCCCAATCATTTCAGCGGAGTACTCGTCTCTGTTTTTTGCACATATGCAGGCGGTGTCGACAAGCGACGCCTTGAGCATAAATGGAAGCGACTGTAATTCCTGCGTCGTTATTGGACGATTTGAGCTTTCAATTTCATGCCGTATTGCAGCTTCGATATCTTCTCCAACGGCCTTTTTGCATAAAAGAAATATTTCGGGAATATTTTTATCGTTATGCGGCAGTGCGGGAGAAAATTTAAGCGACTTGAGTGCGCTTCGGCCCTCACGCTCCAAAAGATAATAATTGTCTCTCAGCCATTCTGACACATCTGCGCTTTCATTTACAATGGCGGCTTTATAAAGCGGTCTGAGATTTGCCAGACCCTTTGCAAGCCTGCGGCGTAGCGGTAAAGGCTTTTTAAATGTCAGATTTGAATTTATATCCATGCAATCCGTCCTTTAAAAACACATTTTTGCCGCGGCCGTGCGGCAGCGGCAATAAGCATCTGCCTTTTTATGCTTGCTATTTATAAATGAAGTATGGAATTTAATGAATAAAAGTTTTGTAAGCAAAATAAAAAAGCACCATTGCTGATATTTTTAACAGCAATGGTGCTTTTTATTAGTATGGTTTTAAAATTTGACGCAAATGCTTTCATTACCAACTTATAGTTGAGATATAAACATCAGTATTTTTACTGCCGTCTGCGAGCAATTAAATTATGCAAGAGAGATTATACCGTTAGATATCTGCAAAACGGTAAAATAAGTTAATTATAGCCAAATGCATATAAAATCTATAACACCGCAGGAGAATACTGCATTTATACATTTCTGCGCTGCTGATTATAAAATCGGCCGCAAACGGTCGGAAAGCGCCAAAACTCAGTCCTTAGCTATGCGCATGGATATGTCAAACGCCTTAACAGAATGGGTAAGCGCACCGACGGAAATAATATCAACGCCGCTTTTTGCCACTTCGCGGATATTATCCTCCGTAACATTGCCAGAGGCCTCAAACAGCGCTTTGCCGCCGCCAAGCTTTACCGCTTCGCTCATGGTCGCGCAGTCCATATTATCAAGCATAATGACCTCGACGCCGCACTCTAAAGCCTGACGCACCTCGTCAAGATTGCGCGTTTCCACCTCTATTTTTATCATATGTCCAACTCTTTTGCGAAGCGCTTCAACCGCCGGAATAATACCGCCGTAGGCGTCAATGTGGTTGTCCTTAAGCATTGCGGCGTCGCTGAGATTAAAGCGGTGATTTCTGCCGCCGCCCATAACGACCGCATACTTCTGAAGAGCGCGCAGCCCCGGCAGCGTCTTGCGGGTATCGCATATTGAGGCTTTTGTGCCGTCAACAAGCTTTACAAGCCGCGACGTTTTTGTCGCTATGCCTGACATATGCTGCATTATATTCAGCGCCGTGCGCTCGCCCTTAAGCAGCGTAGTCGTGCTGCCGCTTATTTCAGCGATTAAATCGCCCTTGCTTATGACGTCTCCATCCTTTTTATGCTTTATAATATTTATATGACTGTCTAATTTTTCAAATACGCGCAGCCCAAAGTTAAGTCCGCACAAAACGCCATCGTCCTTTGATATAAGTACTGCCTTTGACTGCATACCGTCGTCAAGCAGATAGTCGGTAGCGGCGTCGGTGTAGTTTATATCCTCCATCAGCGCCCTCTCGATTATATCGTCAATATAAAATGGTAAAAGCTTCATCAAAATTCAACCTTTCTTTTTTATCTTTATATTACTTGCCATACCTCAACAATTTAAAACTAAAAGTGAAAGTGTGCAGAGATATCGCACGCAAACTACATATGAATTAATATAAGTATATAAAATTTGCATTGCTTTTTATTAATA
>USGR01000107.1 GCA_900554165.1 uncultured Oscillospiraceae bacterium
GGCGTAAAAGGCGGCGCTGCCGGCGGCGGATACTCTCAAGTTATCCCCATGGAGGATATAAACCTTCACCTAACCGGCGACTTTCACGCTATAACTTCTGCCAACAATCTTCTCTGTGCAATGGTTGACAATCACCTGCAGCAGGGTAATTCTCTTAACATTGACCCGCGCCGCATAGTTATAAAAAGATGTATGGACATGAACGACCGTGCGCTTAGAAACGTTGTAATCGGACTTGGCGGCAAGGCCAACGGTCTGCCACGCGAGGACAGCTTTACGATAACCGTCGCCACTGAGGTTATGGCTATCTTCTGCATGTGCAGGGATATAGACGACCTTAAGGAAAGACTTGCTAATATACTCGTTGGATATAAATATGACGGCAGCCCTGTATATGCCCGCGATTTGAAAGCGCAGGGCGCAATGACGGCGCTGCTTAAGGATGCTATAAAGCCAAATCTTGTACAGACGCTTGAGGGTACACCCGCTATTATGCACGGCGGACCGTTTGCGAATATTGCGCACGGCTGCAACTCGCTGAGAGCAACGCGGCTCGGTCTTAAGCTGGCTGATTACTGCATTACCGAGGCGGGCTTTGGCTCTGACCTCGGCGCCGAGAAGTTTTTTGATATTAAGTGCCGTGTCGGCGGACTTAAACCGTCGGCGGCCGTCGTAGTGGCTACCGTCCGTGCCCTTAAGTATAACGGCGGCATGTCTAAAGACGATGCAAAGGCGGGAATTGAAAATATCGACATGCTTAAAAAAGGCATAGTTAATCTTGGTGCACATGTTGATAATATGAAAAAATTTGGACTGCCGGTTATTGTCGCTATCAACCGGTTCGGCACCGATACTGATGCGGAACTCCAATTTATTGAAGACTATTGCCGCAGTCTTGGCGTCGATTTTGCCATGTCGGAGGTTTTTGCAAAGGGCGGCGACGGCGGAATTGAGCTTGCAAAGCTCGTCGTTAAGGCGTGTGAAAGCGCTTCTGATTTTTCTCCGATTTACAGCACCGGCTGTTCTATTGAAGATAAAATAACCACCATCGCACGCGAAATATATGGAGCAGATGGCGTGGAATTTACTCAAAAAGCCAAGCGCGATATTGCCGAGATAAACAGGCTGGGCGGCGGTGCACTTCCCGTCTGCATATCAAAAACACAGTATTCTCTTTCCGATAATCCTGCGCTGCTGGGCAGGCCGACCGGCTTTAAAATCACCGTCGGCGATGTATATCTGCGCTCCGGCGCCGGATTTGTCGTCGCTATGACCGGCAATATACTTGACATGCCCGGACTGCCCAAAACTCCGGCAGCTGAGGGCATTGACGTTATAGACGGCAAAATTGTCGGGCTGTTTTAAGTTTATATTGCGGCGGTAATAGCATGGAGTTTACTCAAAAAGCCAAGCGCGATATTGCCGAGATAAACAGACTGGGCGGCGGTGCGCTTCCCGTCTGCATATCAAAAACACAGTATTCGCTTTCCGATAATCCCGCGCTGTTTGGCAGGCCGACCGGATTTAAAATCACCGTCGGCGATGTATATCTGCGTTCCGGCGCCGGATTTGTCGTCGCCATGACCGGCAATATACTCGACATGCCCGAACGCCAATTTTGGCTTCAATTTTTGGCAGATGATTAACCATTAGCCAACCAATTATACCGCTTATTGAGCCGTATTTTCTCTGCCTGCATGCGCTTACAAGTATAATTTTACGACTGAAATATAAATTATACTCATGCTGTGTCAGATTATATTTTTATATGGCTGCGTAACTGTATATGTACGTCTTATAAAATTTAGCTCCAAGAAATATGTATGTGACAGGATGAACTGTATGGAATTTATATCCCACTCTTCCGCTGAGACGGAAAAGTTTGCCGCTGAGTTGGCTGTAAAGCTGATAAACAGTACAAAATGTAATACATCCAGTGGGGAGTTTTGCTGTGTAATTGCCTTATTCGGCGGAATGGGAGCCGGCAAAACCGCCTTTGTAAAAGGATTTGCAAAGGGAATTGGCTTTACAGGAGAAGTGACGTCGCCCACCTTTGCAATTGTACATGAATATATCGGCGGGATAGTGCCGATATATCATTTTGACATGTACAGGATTGATACGGAGGAGTCGCTTTACTCCACCGGATATTACGATTATCTCGACGCCGGCGGCTTTATAATCACTGAGTGGAGCGAAAACATTGAGGAATATATTGATGCGGATGCTCTAAGGATTAACATTGAATACGGCGAAGATAACGACTGCCGAAAAATTACTATAGATGGAGATTTTTAAATGCTTATACTTGCTGTTGAATCATCTGCCGCTCTTTCAAGCTGCGCTTTGCTTAAAGACGGCGTTATAATAGCGGACATGCGTACAAATGTAAAGCTTACACACAGCCAAACGCTTATGCCTATGGTGGAAAACATGCTTAAAATCACTAATACGGATGTCGGCGACATAGACGTTTTTGCTGTGAGCCATGGTCCCGGCTCTTTTACCGGCATAAGAATAGGCATAGCTGCTGTAAAGGGAATGGCGTTGTCATATAGCAAGCCATGTGTGGGTCTATCTACTTTAGAGGTTATCGCTAATAATATCCCATATTTTGGCGGTATTGTCTGCTCTGTTATGGATGCGCGCCGCGAGCAAGTATACAATGCGTTGTTTGAATGTAAAGGCGACAGACTTTGCCGTGTAACAGATGACAGAGCTATCTCAATAGACGCCTTAGGCCAAGAAATTGGAAATTTAAACCGTCCGTGTATTTTAGTCGGAGACGGTGCGGCGCTCTGCTATAACAAATTGGAGCAAAAATATGATAATCTCTTTATTGCGCCGGCAAATCTGCGTTATCAAAATGCCGCGGCAGCAGCTCAGCTTGCGCTGGATTATTATAATCGTGGACAAACTGTATCTGCAGCAGAACTTAATCCGGTATATCTTCGCTTGCCGCAGGCGCAGCGAGAACTGCTTGAGAAAAAAAGCGCTGGCAGCGCTAATGGGTAAATATATCTGCGGCAATCCGGAAATGCTGATGTCACTCATTCGGATGGCTAATGATTATTCTGTTTATACGCGGTTAGTTTGACTATGCTGAAATCTTCTTAATAGTCTCATAACGTCATTTAACATGGTCTTACGGCTGCTGAGATGAGTTTATATTAATATTAATTAGAAAGGTGATAAAAATGATAGCAATCGGATGTGATAAAGCCGGCATTAATCTTATGAAAGCTGTAATTGAACATCTTAAGTCTGAGGGCAAGGATATAAAATGTTTTGGAATAACCGAAGATAATCCTGTTGATTATCCGGAAATTGCTCTTAAGGTGGCAAACGCCGTCGCCTCTGGAGAATGCAAATACGGCATTCTTATATGCGGCACTGGTATAGGAATGTCGATGGCTGCAAATAAGGTTAAGGGTATACGCGCCGCTGTCTGCTCAGAGCATTACAGCGCCAAATACACACGTCTGCACAACGACGCCAACATACTTTGCCTCGGCGGACGCGTAATAGGTGAAGAACTTGCAAAAGAATTAGTCGATGTGTTCTTAAACACGGAGTTTGAGGGCGGCCGGCATCTGCGCCGGGTAAACTATATTTCTGATATTGAAAACGGCAGAGTGAAATAATTTGCTCTGACGACTGGGTGAAAAAATGTCTGATAATGTTTTTGTAACTGAGCATCCGCTTATACAGCACAAGCTTACGCATTTGCGGGATAAAAATACCGGCTCTGCAGAGTTCCGCAGGCTGGTAACGGAGATATCCACACTTATGTGTTATGAGGCCACGCGCGATTTACCGCTTATAGAGGTGAAAATCGAAACGCCGATAACTACTGCAAAATCTAAAGTAATTGCCGGACGAAAGCTGGCCGTTGTGCCGATACTGCGCGCCGGGCTGGGTATGTGTGAAGGCGTTCTGAGTCTTATGCCGGCTAAGGTAGGACATATAGGCTTACAGCGGGACCATGAAACTTTTGAACCCATGAGCTATTACTGCAAGCTTCCGCCAGACATTTCTGAAAGAGACGTTATTGTACTCGACCCCATGCTTGCTACCGGCGGCTCGGCCATATTCGCGATTGACACCATAAAAAAGCATCATCCAAAAAGCATAAAATTTATGTGTATCATTGCCTCGCCTGAGGGAGTAGCGCGCCTAAGCAGCGCGCACAGCGATGTTAAAATATTCTGTGCGGCTGTAGACGAGCGGCTGAACGAAAAGGCATACATCGTCCCCGGCCTTGGAGATGCTGGAGACAGAATATTTGGCACAGACTAACTAAAAGCAGTTTTGTGCTGTAATGCTATATAACTTTACATATTTTAAAAATATTAAATAATATCTTTAAAGCACGCCAATATTATGGTAAAGTTAAATTTCTTTACTCAAATCGTATATATGTATTTTAGTCTATGACATAAGGCAATTTATAATTTAGCTTTTTTAAATTTAACGCGAAAAAAAGCGGCGAAAATTTCGCCGCTTTTTTGTTTTACTGAACTCACTGGATATTCGGATTTATACAGACTATAGCCTTAAACGTCAAACGAAACAAGCTAGTAACAGACGTTGTCTAGTCACAGACAGCTTTTGCTCCGGCGGAGACTAAATGTTCCCGCTTGTTGTATCTATAAA
>USGR01000108.1 GCA_900554165.1 uncultured Oscillospiraceae bacterium
GGATTTTGCCGCTATCTATTTTTTCTGTAAACATTATAAATCTTCTATTCATGGTATAAATTTATATAAATGTAAATATTATTAATAGAATTTATAATGCTATAATGGATGAAAATCTTTCAAATGATTAACATGCAAAATGATATAGGAGCGATTAATGGAACAAAGCGATAAATACAGCGAGCTAAAATTACAGCTTGCAGCTATAGGCTGCGATTTTAAAGAAAATGAGCCTATGTGCAATCATACCAGCTTTCACATAGGAGGTCCGGCAGATATTTTTATAATGCCAGACTCAGAAGATTCGCTCATTAAAGCGCTGAATATATGCAAAGAGCTTCAAATACCTATAACGGTGGTTGGCAGCGGTACAAACATGCTGGTGTCTGATTTAGGCATTGAAGGGGCAGTTATATCAACTCAGGGACTGAAAGGCATTTCTGTATCTGAAAACGGAAAAATGACGGCCGGCGCCGGAGTAAAAATAATGTCACTGAGCAAGGCAGCTGCCGAGCATTCGCTTACAGGGCTCGAGTTTGCGTGGGGAATACCGGGAAGCGTTGGCGGCGCCGTATATATGAATGCCGGCTGCTACGGCAGCGAAATGAAAGATATATTAATCTCCTGTCGCCATATATCAGTGAGCGGACACACTGGAGAATATACTAAACAAGAACTTAAAATGGGTTATAGAAAAAGCGCCTATACCGACAGTGGGCTTATAATATTATCTGCGACGGTAGCGCTAAAACCCGGCAACAAAGTAGATATAACAGCAAAAATGGAAGAGCTTATGCAGAAAAGGCTCTCAAAGCAACCTTATTATATGCCAAGTGCCGGCAGTACATTTAAGCGTCCTGAGGGAAATTTTGCAGGTTCACTTATAGAGAGCTGCGGACTCAAGGGCACAGCTATTGGCGGCGCACAGGTGAGTGATAAGCATGCGGGTTTTATTGTCAATGCTGGCGGTGCCTCTTGTGACGACGTGCTGCGTCTGATTTCAAAAATAAAAAATACAGTTTATAAGTCAACCGGAATTATGCTTGAATGCGAAATTAAAATTGTCGGCCGTACTTCGGCGTAAGCGTCATTCATACGAATGTACGCCATGGAATTTTCTAGCATGATTATTGCCGTGGACATAATTTGCGGACAAGTAATTGCAGTTAATTCGGAATTATCTGCTTAATATATTAATCTCTAATGATATAAAGGACATAAAAGCATGAAAGAGTATTTTTCACATAGTGTAAAAAAAGAGCTTATGTCGGTACCGAAAAAAAATTGCTGCCAATTTGCCGAATGCTACGGCATGCTTATCTGTGCTTCTGCCTTTTCGGGTATGGCAATGTCTCTATACACTGAAAGCGGTGAAATTGCTGAAAAATACTGTGATTCCATAAAAAGTATATGCAGTATACAATGTGCTCTTTATCCGCCTCAGTCACAAAATGGCGGACTGTATTTATGCATCATTGAAAACGCTAAAGACAAAGCTCTGGTTTTAGAGCGATTTTCTCATAAATTAAACGATGTAAGCACAAGAATTAACTACGCAAATTTTGAGAATGAGTGCTGTTACGCAGCGTTTCTCCGAGGGGCGTTTTTAGTTTGCGGAAGTATATCAGACCCGCAAAAAAATTATCGGCTTGAGTTTAGCATACAGCATAAAAATCTTGCTTCCGACATGGTCAGGGTATTATTTGAGGTAGATATTAACGCGAATATTGCAGCACGCGGAAACGGATATGCGGTATATATAAATGAAAGCGAGCAAATAGAAGACTTGCTCACTATGATGGGTGCTCAGAACTCCACACTGCAAATAATGAATGTTAAAATATATAAAGATATACGTAACAAGGCAAACAGGCTTACTAATTGTGAAACGGCGAACATTTCAAAGACTGCCGATGCCGCAGCAAGACAAATACATGCTATAAAACGTCTTAATGATAAAGGCCAACTTGACATCTTGCCTGAGTCTCTTAAGACTGTGGCAAAATTAAGAATGAATCATCCTGATATGTCGCTTAATGAGCTGTGTAATTTATGCGGAACAAGCAAATCTGGCCTAAGCCGCTGTTTAAATAAGCTTATAGAAATATCAAAAATGGTTTGAAAGCTATATGTGATGCAGATGCGGCGTCAATAATACGCCGATATTATTTTTTGTGCTTGGCAATTTGCTGTAGCATCAACTGTTAAAACAGCAAATTGCTATAATTTTGTAGCAATTCTATTGCAAAAAAGCAGCATTTATGCTGATAATAAAAAAGAGGAAATCTGGAGTCCCTATGAGTTTTGTTCATTTACACCTTCATACCGAATACAGTCTTTTAGACGGCGTATGCCGCATGGAGCCTCTTATGAAGTCTGTGCTTGATAGAGGGCAAACTGCCGTTGCAATAACTGACCATGGTGCTATGTACGGGGTAATAGACTTTTACGACGCTGCTAAAAAATACGGCGTAAAGCCTATAATCGGCTGCGAGGTGTATGTGGCCGCCCGCACAAGGTTCGACAGGGAAGCAAAAGTGGACAGCGAGCATAATCATCTTGTGCTGCTGTGTGAGAATAACGAGGGCTATAAAAACCTTATGCAGCTTGTATCTAAGAGCTTTACAGAAGGCTTTTACGGCCGTCCGCGCGTTGATAAGGAGCTTTTGAAGAAGTACAGCGGCGGACTTATAGCTCTTTCTGCCTGCCTTGCCGGCGAAGTGCCGCGCGCCCTTACATCCGGCGACTATGAACGCGCCAAGAAAACAGCGCTTGAGTTTAGCGAGATTTTCGGCAAAGAAAATTACTTTTTAGAGCTTCAAAACCACGGCATAAAAGAGCAGCAGACGGTAAACGACGGACTGCGCCGTATATCGCGTGAAACCGGCATAAGCTTGGTGGCCACAAATGATGTGCATTATATAGACGCCGACGACAGCCGCGTACAGAAGATACTGATATGTATACAGACAAATAAAACGGTAAACGAGGCGGGTGGTCTTGAATTTGCCAGCGATGAGTTCTATCTTAAATCAGAGGATGAGATGCTCGCCGCTCTGCCTCAGGACGCCGAAGCAATAGAAAACACCGCTAAAATTGCCGACAGGTGCAATGTGACCATAGAGTTTGGCGATATTAAGCTTCCGGCTTTCACTGTGGATGGAGAGACGGATAATTTTGCTTATCTGCGCCGTATGGCGTATGATGGACTATATGAAAAATACGGCAAAAATCCCGATGACAGCCTGAAAGAGCGGCTAGACTATGAGCTCAGCGTGGTAAACAGCATGGGCTATACCAACTACTATCTTATAGTGTGGGATTTTGTTCACTACGCCAAACGCAAGGGAATTCCGGTAGGGCCGGGAAGAGGCTCCGGTGCTGGGAGCCTTGTCGCATACTGCATTGGCATAACCGGCATAGACCCTATAAAATACGGACTGCTGTTTGAAAGATTTCTCAATCCCGAGCGCGTCAGCATGCCTGACTTTGACATTGATTTCTGCTACATCCGCCGTCAGGAGGTAATAGACTATGTCGTAAGGAAATACGGCGCCGACCATGTAGCGCAGATAATAACATTCGGCACAATGGCAGCCCGCGGCGCTATACGCGACGTTGCAAGGGCGCTGGACATACCATATTCGGTTGCGGACAGTACCGCAAAGCTTGTGCCAATGAAGCTTAATATAACGATAGATGAGGCGCTGGAGCAGTCAAAAGAGCTTAAAAATTTATATAATTCAGATGAGCGGACAAGAGAGCTTATTGACATGGCCCGCCGCGTTGAGGGCATGCCGCGGCATGCCTCCACACATGCTGCCGGCGTCGTTATAACAAAGGATGAGGTTTCCTCCTATGTTCCGTTGGCAAAAAACGATGAAGCGGTTGTCACTCAGTATACAATGACGGATATTGAGCGGCTTGGTCTTCTAAAAATGGACTTTTTGGGGCTGCGCACCTTAACTGTTATAAAAGAAGCATCCGATGCGGTACGCAGAAAAAATCCGGATTTTGACATTGATAAGGCGCCGCTGGACGACCGTCAGACGATGGAAATGCTCTCTACCGGCAACACGCTGGGCGTTTTCCAGTTTGAATCCGCCGGTATGCGCTCGGTGCTGCGTACGCTGAAGCCGGACAGGCTTGAGGATTTAATAGCTGTTGTCTCACTTTATCGTCCGGGGCCTATGGATTCAATACCAACTTATATCCGCAACCGCCATAACCCATCGCTTATAAAATATAAGACGCCGCAGCTAAAGCCTATTTTAGACGTCACTTACGGCTGCATAGTGTATCAAGAGCAGGTTATGGAAATATTCCGCAAGCTTGCAGGATACACACTTGGCCGCGCCGATATAGTCAGAAGAGCCATGTCCAAGAAAAAGCACGACGTTATGGACAGAGAGCGCGAAATTTTTCTCCATGGCCTGCCGGCGTCGGAAGACGGCCCCGGTATTGACGGCGCTGTCAAGCGCGGCATAGATGAAAAGATTGCAAACGATATATTCGATGACATGACATCTTTTGCATCTTACGCCTTTAACAAATCTCACGCTGCAGCCTACGCTTTTGTATCATATCAGACGGCATATCTGAAATGCCACTATCCGCATGAGTTTATGTCGGCGCTTCTTAACAGCGTTATGGAC
>USGR01000109.1 GCA_900554165.1 uncultured Oscillospiraceae bacterium
CGGAAATATAATACACTTGAGCAATTAATAAAATGCAAACTTTTTTAATAAATAAAAAATAAAATACCCCGGTAAAACCGGGGTATAAAAATTTTAACAGTAATTATAAAAAGATAAAAATCAAAGCCAATACTTATAGAAGTATTATTTTACTGCACAGGAACAACTGCAAAGAATATCAGGTCTTCCTCGCTGTCGTTTATAAGGCTGTGCGAATGTCCCTTAGGGCAATAGTGGCATATCCCGGCTTTAACATTCCCATACTTACCGTCATACAGCACCTTGCCTTTCCCCTCAAGAACATAAATTATTTCGCTGCCGGCCTCATGGGTATGAAGCCCGATAGAAGCGCCGGGAACAAGTTTTGCGCGCATTATCTTATTCAGTCCGTCGGTATGCATATGAGCCCTTAACTCTTTATTTCCGCCGTAAAATTCCGTTAAAACCGTTTCTTCCATATCTGTAAAATTAATAATCATGCTGTTTCCCCTTTTCATAATAATCATTTATAATTTAATACCTTTTGTAATTTTTTGTCAAGCGGAAGCTGATAAAAACTATGCGGCATAGATATGGAGCTTTGGACAAGCTATATAACATTCAAAAGCATATCGTAGCTGGAGAATCTATATCAAGCAAATGTTAAAAAAGTGTTACGTTTTAGCTTTAGGTTGATTTAATTGGGTCAATAATGTAAAATAGTACTAAATATTGGACAGATAAATGCTGCTGCAAGTGCTAAACGCCAAATAGAGTATACGCTTTGCGATAGGACATTGCACATCAGCTATATATTTTATGCTGTCGGCGCCAATGGTTGATTATATCAGTGTGCATTCGGCAGCGGAATTTGATTTTTATCAGCCTATTTAAAATGGGCGGACAGGAGAGGACGGCATGCTTGATTTTTTATCCGGACTTTATCTTGACATAGTGCGATGGATTTTGCCGGTACTGTGTGTGCTTATTATATTTTTCCTGCGCATAGGCCTTGTGCCAAAGCGTCAGCGTCCGCGTCTGCTGGCAATACTTGATATAAAGGGACTTGCCCGCATTCCGATTGAGCAATATGAAACGACTATCGGGCGCAGCCGCACCTGCGACATAGTGCTTCCGCTTTATGTAATATCGCGTCAGCACGCCGTGCTGACTATGAAAGACATAGGCGTGTTTACCATATCGGATACCGGCTCTCAGGCGGGCGTAAAGGTAAACGGCGAGGTTAAAAAGAGCGGTGCTACCGTCGTGTTCGGCGATGAAATTTCACTCGCCGGCGTTGAGATGAAGCTTATTTATCCGACAAAGGCTGATGCCGAAGCGCTTAAAAAGGAAAAGAAATATAGAAAATATAAAAAGGACGAAAAGCGTTTTATTCCGCTGACAATTTTGCTTATAAATTTAGTTCAGCTATTGGGACTTGTAGAGCTGCTGTTAGTTACCGAAAGCAGTTATATACCGCTTTTTTCCGGCATAATGCTGTTTATGGCGGCGCTGATGTGGATTTATAAGCTGGTAAGCCCAAAATTTGGAGTAGAGAATCCATCTGCCGAGATAACAGCCTTTTTTATGACGAGTATTGGCTTTTTAATAGTAGGTGGCGCAGCTCCTGAGAGCTTGCTTAAGCTGTTTATTACTTTCCTTATGGGCTTTACGATATTCATTGTGCTGACCTGCATAATGCGAAATTTGGACCTTGTAATGAAGCTGCGCATGTATGCCGGCATAGCGGCGCTTTTGCTGCTGGCCATCAACGTCATATTCGGTACCGAAATAAACGGGGCAAAAAACTGGATTGATTTAAAATTCATTACCGTGCAGCCGTCAGAGCTTGTAAAAATACTGTTTATATTCTCCAGCGCCGCTACTCTTCAGTGGCTGCTTACTACGAAGAATTTGGCTATACTTATAGCCTTTTCAATAACAATAGTCGGTACATTGTTTTATCTTGGCGATTTTGGTACTGCGCTCATATTCTTTATGACGTTTATACTTATAGCTTTCATGTCCACCGGCGACGTCAAGGCCATTGTCAGCATATGCGCAATTGCGGGGCTGGGCACGGGATTTATTGTAATATTCAAATCGCATGTAATAAACCGATTTGTAGCGTGGCGGCATGTGTGGGACGCCGCACATCTCAACGGGCTTGGATATCAGATGACACGCACTCTTATAGCCATAACCGACGGCGGCCTGCTCGGCGTAGGTATTGGCAACGGCTTTTTAAGAAATGTATTTGCTTCAGACACCGACCTTATTTTCGGCCTGCTGTGCGAAGAGCTGGGAATAATTATCGGGCTGTGCATAGCAGCCTGCTATATACTCCTTTTGTGGGGAGCTATAAGGGCGTCTAAAAACGCGCGTTCGTCATATTATTCAATTGCGGCATGCGCGACCGCCGGTCTTCTCATATTTCAGGCGGCGCTGAATATTTTCGGCTCAACCGATGTGCTGCCGCTTACCGGCGTAACATTGCCGTTTGTCAGCAACGGCGGTTCGAGCATGATGTCATGCTGGGGAATTTTGGCGTTTATTACCGCAGTGCTCAACAATCGCTCTATTAAAGATTTTAAAAATAAAGAATCAAGGCTTGCAGCGGTAAAATAAGTTATGAGCACAAATCTTCAGCGTTTTAATATACAAGATACAGCATAATTGCGCATATCTTATTGATTTGCGCCGATTAATAATCAGAGGATAAAAATATGAAACGTATAGGACTGCGCGCGAAAATACTTTTTTCATTAATAGCATTATTTTTAGTGGGATTTATCGTCCTTGGTCAGGATTACATCCGGCACAACGGCGAATGGGTGCTGCATCCCGCCAATATGGCGATATATGACAAGGGCAAGCTCGTTGTAACGGCGGATATCATGGATGAGACGGGCGAAGTTTTAGTATCCATGAACGGCGGTGAGACAAAATATAACGACGATAAGCTGATAAGAGAGTCAACGCTGCACGCAGTAGGTGAGCCAACCTCGACGATACCGGGAATTATGTATTATTTTAAAGATCAGCTGATAGGCTACGACATGATAAACGGCATATACGGCAGGGGTAATGATATAACGCTTACCCTTAACGCCGAGCTGTGCTCCATCGCGCTGGATGCCATGGGTAATCACAAAGGCACCGTTGGCGTATACAACTACAAAACCGGCGAGATTATATGCATGGTCAGCACACCGACGTATGATATAAACAACCCGCCGGACATTGCCGGCGATACTACCGGAAAATATGAGGGCGTTTACATGAACCGTCTTACGGGCGGACTTTATGTTCCTGGCTCTGTTTACAAGGTGATAACGGCATATGCCGCCATTGAAAATATAAGCGACATATATGAGCGCGAGTTTGAATGCAATGGCAGCGTGGTTATAAACGGCGAAAAAATCAATTGTACCGAAAAGCACGGCACAATTGATTTTAAGACGGCGCTTGCGCATTCCTGCAATGTTGCCTTTGCTGAGCTTGCAGTAGAACTTGGCCCTGAGATAATGACTGAATATTCTAAAAAGGCCGGCGTAGGTGAAAGATATAATATAAACGGGCTAAAGACGGCAGCATCTATTTACGACGTATCAAATGCCGACGACAATGCGCTCGCATGGTCTGGCATAGGTCAGTATACCGATATGATAAATCCATGCCAGTATATGGTATTTATGGGCGCTGTGGCGAACTCCGGCAAGGCGGTTACACCGCATATTGTAAGCTCTGTTAAAAGCGAGTCGGGCATAAGCCAAATTATACCCAACGGCAGCAAGACTATTAATATGATTAACGCCGACACAGCGGACGAATTAAAATCGCTTATGCGCAACAACGTTACGAGCTATTATGGTGAATCTAATTATGCCGGCCTTAATCTCTGCGCTAAAACCGGCACGGCGGAGATGGAAGGAGAGAAGCCGCACTCATGGTTTGCCGGATTTATGGATGATGAAGAATATCCGTATGCGTTTGTCGTAGTGGTAGAAAACGCCGGCTTCGGCAGGGAATATGCCGCTCCGATTGCAAAAACCGTGCTTAACGCGCTCAAGGGTCTGGACGGATAACGGACTGTCTTAGTTTTTGCTGTGTTTTTATTTTGATGCATATGCGCGAAGCGGACTGCATGTTTGTGTTGTTAAACCTATAATTAAGAGGTGTTCACTATTTAAGATAAAACGCCTTTGATGTCAGTACTGCTTATTGCAGACTAGAAAATATATTATGATATTAAATATAATGCAGTTATGCATATAAATTCAGGAGGATGTAAAATTGGATGTTATACAGTATTTAATGCATAGGGATTTCGTATCAGCGGCTATAGCCCTGCTCTCAGGTATGTTTGTTTTGCTTATCACGCTGCCCATTCACGAGTTTGCGCATGCCTTTGCCGCATATAAGTTAGGAGACCCAACGGCAAAATATAACGGCAGATTAACTCTAAATCCGTTTAAGCATTTGGATTTTATAGGTTCAATGCTGCTTTTATTTTTTGGATTTGGTTGGGCAAAGCCGGTGCCGGTTAATCAGAGCAATTTTAAAAATCCTAAAGCAGATATGGCTATTACTGCATTTGCCGGTCCTTTGTCAAATCTGATATTGGCCTTTATAATGCTTTTAATACTCAATATAAT
>USGR01000110.1 GCA_900554165.1 uncultured Oscillospiraceae bacterium
CTTAGTGTGCAGTAGTTAAATTCGCTGCCTAAGCCTTGCAAAGCGCTGGATTTATGCCGGATCAGCATAAACATCCGTCCGTTTCATGTTTCTCATACCGCATTGACAAAAATTTTAGCTTTTGCCGCACGGCTGCATTCCATTTTAAGAAGCATGCCGCTAATTATTTTACAAGCCTCAGCAGCAGCTCCCGCGTAAGCTTGCAGGCAAGCGCCGTGGAGGCGCCGCTCAAATCGTACATAGGCGACAGCTCCGTCATGTCCGCGGCCACCACGTTAAGGCCGCAGGCCACATCCAGCGCACTAACAAGCGCACAGAAGTCTACGCCGCCGGCCTCCGGCGTCCCCGTGCCGGGAAAACACGAGGGGTCAAGCACATCGAGGTCTATGGTTATGTATACCGGGGCATTGCCTATTTTTTCCTTAACGCCGTTTATAGCTTCAAGGCTGAATTTATGCATGTCGGTGTTCTGCTCAGCAAATCGGAACTCCTCGCGGTCGCCGCTTCTTATGCCGAACTGGTGTATATTTCCGTACCCGATGATGTCGCCGCAGCGGCGCATTACCGTTGCATGCGAAAGAGATGCGCCGAGATAATCGTCTCTTAAATCAGCATGAGCGTCAAACTGAATAATATGCAGCCCATCATACGCCTTTGCAGCGGCGCGGACGGCGCCCAGCGTTACCAAGTGCTCGCCGCCCATCATGACGGGCAGCTTTTTGGCCGCTGTAATCTGCGCGGCAAAGTTCTCTATCATGTCAAGCGCCGGTTCCGGCGCGCCAAACGGCAACTCTATGTCGCCGGCGTCAAATATTTTGTAATCCGCAATGTCTCTGTCAATATACGGGCTGTATGTCTCTATACCGAAGCTCTCGTTCCTTATGCTGGGCGGGCCGAACCGCGCGCCCGGCCTGTATGAAGTCGTGCTGTCGTAGGGTGCGCCGAATATCACTATCCCGCTCTCGTCAAACGACGCGTCGCAGCCTATGAATGTATGAATATTGCTGTTCAATTGAATATCAGCCTCCTCACATTGTTGGGCAGCATGAAGCTGCCGCGATGTAAATCGGTGTTATAATATCTCGTAATTATGCCAAGACTGTTCCAACGCTCATCGTCAAGCCGCTCGGTCGGGTGTATTCCTTTTGATGCAAAGCCGAACAGCCAGTGCCCGGAAGGATATGTCGGTATGTGCGCCTGATAGACCGTGCACACAGGAAAATGCGCCTTTATCCGCGCGTGCGTCTTTTTCACCTCATCCTGGTATGAGTCGTAATACACACTCTCATGCTGGTTTACAAGTATGCCATTGTCTTTAAGCGCCTTGTAGCAGTTGCCGTAAAACTCCTTTGTAAACAGCCCCTCGCCCGGCCCAAACGGGTCGGTAGAGTCGACAATAATAAGGTCGTATTCGTCAGACTTTGTACGTACAAACTTAAGCCCATCTTCATACTTGATGTTAACGCGGTCGTCGCCAAGCTTGCCGGCCGTAAATGGCAGATAGCTTTTGCACACGCGCACCACCTGCTCGTCTATCTCCACCATGTCAATCTTCTCAATGGATTTATATCGCACAAGCTCGCGTATGGTTCCGCCGTCACCGGCTCCTATTACCAGCACGTTTTTTATGTCGGGATTAACCGCCATTGGAACATGAACCATCATTTCATGATAGATGTATTCGTCCTTTTCAGTAAGCATTATAAAGCCGTCCAGAACCAGTACGCGGCCAAATTCCGGTGTGCTCAGCACCTCTATTTTCTGAAATTTGCTCTCTCCGGTATAAAGCTGCTTATCTACGCGTATGGAAAACTTTACGTCTTTTGTATGGTCCTCGGTAAACCAAAGCTCCATAAAAACATCTCCTCTATGCCTCACCGCCGTAAACGGCGGATACCGAATATACCGCTTCCGGCGCGCCGCTTTTTCAGTGCAGCGGTTTTATTATATCACCAGCCGGCGGCCCAGCTTCATGCGCTGAGATATGACCGATATAACTCCTAATATAATGCCATAAAGTAAAGGGTGTTGTCCCAATCTTAAAGGCAGCGTTCTCCCGGCGCGCCGCACACTTCTGTCACAAGCATCGGCTTAAGCGCCGCTGAAAAAACGCATGGCGGATATTTCTGCGGGATTTACACGCCGTAAAACAAGCTTAATACATCGGCCGCGCATGCAGATATCAGTTACTCCTCAACTACGTTAAGGCGCTCTATTTCCATATCCTGCGGACCCGTCATAAGGCAGCCCTTTGCCTTGGCATATTTTATATATTCCAGCGTCTCCTGCGTTATCATCTCGCCCGGCGCTAAAATAGGTATTCCCGGCGGATAGCACATGACAAACTCGCCGCATATTCTTCCGACAGTTTTATCTATGGGCAGCATTGTCTTTTTGCTGTAAAAAGCCTTTTTAGGCGGCATTATAACCGTGGGATTAATATATTCATGGTCAAACATTCCCGCCTTATCGCGTGTGTACAACCGTTTTATTTCCGACAGAGCGCCCACCAGCCGCTCTATATCAAGATTGCGGTCGCCGGCGGATATTATGGCAAGTATGTTGCCTATGTCGCCGAACTCTATTTGTATGCCGTATTCATCGCGCAGCAAATCGTACACCTCAATGCCGGCGAGACCGATATCGCGGGTGTGCACCGAAAGCTTGGTAATGTCAAAATCATAAACCGATTTGCAATTTATAAGCTCTTTGCTGAAGGCGTAATAGCCGCCCAGAGCATTTATTTCCTCCCGTGCATATTCGGCCAACTCAGCCGTGCGGCGGAATATTCCATCGCCGTTAAGCGCCAAGTTTTTCCTGGCAAGGTCAAGAGATGACAGCAGCAAATATGACGCGCTCGTCGTCTGCGTTAAATTTATCACCTGACGCAGATACCCCGCATCCAGGCTGCCGCCCGACAGCAGTATCGAGCTCTGCGTCAGCGAGCCGCCCGTTTTATGCATGCTTATAGCGGCTAAATCAGCGCCCGCTGCCATTGCAGGCATGGGAAATCCCTCGCCAAAATAGAAATGCGTGCCGTGCGCCTCATCCGCCAGCACCAGCATTCCCGCTTCATGCGCCATTTTTGTTATGCCCGCAATGTCCGAACATATGCCGTAATATGTGGGATTATTTATAAAAACCGCCTTTGCGTCCCTGTTCTGCTCAATCGCCGCCTTAACGTCGTCCGGCGACATGCCGAGCGGTATGCCCAGCCGTTTATCTGACCCAGGATTTACATATACCGGCACCGCACCGTTTATAACCAGCGCGTTTATGGCGCTGCGGTGCACATTGCGCGGCATTATAATCTTATCGCCTTCACCGACGGCTGCAAATATCATCGCCTGCACCGCCGATGTTGTTCCGCCCACCATAAAAAATGCCTGCGCGGCGCCGAAAGCATCGGCTGCAAGGCTTTCCGCATCCTTTATAACGGATACCGGATGCGTTAAATTGTCCAGCGGCTTCATTGAGTTAACATCTGCCTTGAGGCAGTCCTGACCCAAAAACTTCGTAAGCTCCGGCGTTCCCTTGCCGCCCTTATGACCCGGCACATCAAACGGGACTACCCTGTCCGCCCTGTACTTCTTCAGCGCTTCATAAATGGGCGCGCTGCTCTGACTGAGGCGGCTCATTCCACGCCTCCAAAGTCGGTGTCATATATATTCATTCCGCTGAATATCTCTATCATCTCGCGCCTTAAGCTGTCGGTTATCTCCAATCGGCGCTTAGGCGGCACCTCGTATATGTCCTTGTTAAATAAATAGTTCTGAAGCTCTATTTCCTTTATAAGCATTTTTGTGTGGAATATGTTCGACTGATATACGTTTACATCTATGGCATCGTATTTAGTCAGCGTCTTGTCGGCAATATAGTCCTGAATGGAGCGTATATCGTGGTCCATAAACAGCTTTTTGCCGTCGAGCGAACGCGTAAAGCCGCGCACCCTGTAATCTATAGTGATAATATCCGAGTCAAAGCTGCCGATAAGATAGTCCAGCGCGTTAAGCGGAGATATGGTGCCGCAGGTGGACACGTCTATATCAACGCGGAAAGTGGCTATCGCGTTGTCGGGATGATATTCCGGAAAAGTGTGCACCGTAACATGGCTTTTGTCAAGATGTGCGACTATTGTTTCCGGTTCGTCCGTCGCGTGCTTTTGCGCTATAGGACGAGTCTGGTCCTTTATAAGCACCGTTACTGAAGCGCCCTGCGGCTCATAATCCTGCTTTGATATATTGAGCACACTTGCGCCGATAATCTCAGTTACCTTGCACAGGATGTTGGTAAGTCGCTCCGAATTGTATTGCTCGTCTATATATGATATATAATCTCTCTGTTCTCGCTCGCTTTTCGCGTAACATATATCATATATATTAAAACTTAATGTTTTAGTGAGGTTGTTAAAACCATACAATGTGAGCTTTTTTGCCAATACTAACATCACAGCCTTCTAAATAAATTATTTTAATAATAGCATCTTTTATGTCAAAAAGCAACGCATTTACTTGTAATTATTATGTCAAAAATAAGGTGGTTTAAAGGCGTAATTACGGCAATTTTAACATGTAAGAGCTTACACGTCAAAGAACAAAAAATTCAGTTTAAATATCTGA
>USGR01000111.1 GCA_900554165.1 uncultured Oscillospiraceae bacterium
GGTCAGCTCACCCTCCGAGAGGTCGAGAAGCATCAGGTGGTTGTCGGTGCCGCCGGAGACAAGCTTCATGCCGCGGTCCATGAGGCCCTTCGCAAGCGCCTGCGCGTTCTTCACGGTCTGCTCGGCATAAGCCTTGAACTCGGGCTTCAGCGCCTCGCCGAGGCAGACGGCCTTCGCCGCGATGATGTGCATCAGCGGGCCGCCCTGCGTGCCCGGGAAAATCGCCTTGTCGATTTTCTTTGCGAATTCCTCCCGGCACAGGATCATGCCGCCGCGCGGGCCGCGGAGCGTCTTGTGCGTCGTCGTAGTGACGACATCCGCATACGGAACCGGCGATTCATGCTCGCCTGCCGCAACAAGCCCTGCAATGTGCGCCATGTCAACCATAAAGTAAGCGCCGACTTCTTTTGCAATCTCGCTGATCTTTTTAAAATCGATCGCACGCGGATAGGCGCTCGCGCCTGCGACAATCAGCTTCGGCTTCTTCTCGATTGCCAGCGCGCGCAGCGCGTCGTAGTCTATGCGGCCGGTTTTCTCATCCACGCCGTATGGAACGAAGTTGTAGTATTTGCCGCTCATATTGACCGGAGATCCGTGCGTTAAGTGGCCGCCGTCCGCAAGGCTCATGCCCAAAACGGTATCGCCCGGCTGTAACAGGGCAAAGTAAACCGCAAGGTTCGCCTGTGCACCGGAATGCGGCTGTACATTGACGTACTCACAGCCAAACAGTTTCTTTGCGCGCTCTCTTGCCAGTTCCTCAACTACATCCACGCACTCACATCCGCCGTAATAACGCTTGCCGGGATACCCTTCAGCATACTTGTTTGTCAGAACGCTGCCCATAGCCGCCATAACCGCCGGAGAAACAAAATTTTCCGATGCGATAAGCTCTATGTTATTCTGCTGACGCTTAAGCTCGCTGCGCATAGCTTCGGCCACTTCGCTGTCGCTGTGGCTTACAAATCCAATGGTATTGATTATATCACTGTACATATAAAAGCTCCTTTATCTTTTTATTTTCCAAAACAGACATAAGCGTATTAAACTGCTGCAAATAATCTATAACGCCGCACACATTAAAAAATATATCGAAATCTCTAATCATATATCCACATTGAGCGCTCCGGAATATTTCAACATATAAAACGCCTGTTATGACTGTGAACAGCTTTTTTTATTATACACTTTATAGTCACAAAAGGCAACATATTAAAGCCGACTGAATTACTGCTTTGTTTTAGATGTACAAGACTATCCGGCAAAATTTTCTGCAAAATATTCTCGGCTGACACACCGAAAAAGACAAGCATTCGTCATAATATGCCAATTTTATCATATATATTTAATGCACACAAATAAATATATTACGGGAAGTGCTGCTATGAAAATAATATCGTCATCTAAAAAATCTACAGGTCTTTTTATTCTCGGCATAGCGCTGGCTGTATCCATTTTCCTTTTCTCATCCTTTGGCCGCCAAATAATATCTTCCGGTGCCGGGACTGGAGTAGTAAGCTGGGGCCTGCGCCACAACAACAACCACACAACTCCTGAGGGCAACGCTCAGGGCATTGAAATTTTAAACAACAACGGCGGCAAATTTATCGGAAATACAGATGAAAAGAAAGTATATCTTACTTTCGATTTAGGATACGAAGCAGGATATACCGAAACTGTTCTGGATATATTAAAGCAGAACAATTTAAAAGCCGTTTTCTTTATAACGGGAAATTATCTTGAAAAAGAGCCGGACCTTATATCACGTATGATTGCCGACGGGCATTATATAGGTAATCACACCTATTACCACCGCGACTGTGAAAAATCTTCGTTTGCTGAAATTCGGGAAGATATAACTAAACTGCAGTCGGCGTTTTCTGAAAAGTACGGCATAAGCATGCAGTTTTACCGTCCGCCGCAGGGTAAATTTTACGAAGATGTAATTGCCGAGGCCAATAGTCTTGATCTTACTACGCTGCTGTGGAGCTTTGCCTATGAGGATTGGGGTGATAATGTAATTCCTGCTGAAACCGCCGTCTCTAAAATTATGGCGAGAATACACCCCGGAGCTATATTGCTGCTGCATCTGGCCAATGAGACTAATTCAAATATGCTTCCATTTGCTATAGAGAGTATTAAGGCCGAAGGCTATACAATCGGCGACCCAGCCGACCTGCTGCCGGCAGAATAGTAATAATGCTAAAATATAAATCTATAAACATTCCTTTCTTTTTTCTTTCTATCCATATTGCATCAAATATTTTCTCAGGCTAAATCAACAACAAAAAAAGGCAGCATGCTATTATAAATAGTCTGCTGCCTTTTTATAAGTATTAGTTATTTACCTTATGTTTGGGGACAACACTGTTTGAATCAAGTTTATCAAACGTAAATCCATTATCTCTGAATAATTTAATAATCTTCGGCAGTGCTTCTACCGTTGTTACCTTAGCACCAGCATCATGCATAAGAACGCATGCATTGCTCTTTTTAGGCATGTCATTTTTGCATCTTTGAACTATTTCATCAGCCGTTAATTTCTTAGTATCGGCATCGCCGGAGGTTACATTCCAGTCAAAATAGGTATATCCCCTGTCCTGTACCTCCTGTGTTAGTCGCGTCATTATTCCTTTATTATATTTCTTGCTTGTAGTATTTGATGAGCCGCCCGGAAAGCGGATTATATTTGACTTTATACCAGTATACTGGAACACCTCGTCGGAAATCATCTGTAAATCATTAAAATATGCATCATCGTTTGAATATATTGATTTATATTCATGGCTGTAAGAGTGCAGCCCTATAGCGTGACCATCATCAGCTATGTTTTTGAGATAATTCATCTTGTCTGTGTGTATGACAAAAAATGTTGCCTTTACATTTTCCCTCTTAAGTATCTCAAGTATTTTAAGCGTATTTTCGGAGGGACCGTCATCAAATGTAAGATAGCATATCTTCTGTGACGTCTCAGTACCACCGGACGAAGAAGTCTGCTGTGACTGGGTCTTAATGCTGTTAAGCTCAGAATTTAGCCTGTCTATCTCGCTCGATTTTTCATTAAGCTGACTCTCATATTCAGAGACGGTCGAATCTATCTGCGACTGAGCATTCTGAAGCTGACTTTTAAGCTCCTCGTTATTGTCCATTATAAGCTTGCAGGATACACCGAAAAAAGTTGTCAAAAATGTCAGTGCCGTTATTACAGCTATTATAATTATTACTTTTGGCCTTGACATAAATACCATCCCCTTAGTCTATATTACACTAAAAAAGTTTTTTCTTTGTTGCAAATAATTTCTATAAAAATTTCCTTTTCTATGTTATAATATTTGGTAATATCAATTAGAAAAGAGAGGTTTTAAACATATGAGCAAAATAATAATCAGTTGCGATAGTACCGCCGATATGCCAGAAAATCTTATTAAAGATTTAGATATAAAAGTTTATGGACTTCCGGTAATACTTGGCGATAAAAAACATATTGACGGCGTAGACGTTGTGCCTGCAGATTTGTTTAAATATGCTGAAGAAACCGGCAAGCTTGCCACAACAAGCGCTGCAAACGTGGCAGATTATACTGAGCTTTTTAAAGGATATACTGAAGACGGCAGCACCGTAATTCATTTTATAATAAGCTCAACAATGTCCGCAGCATATAATAACGCGCGCATTGCCGCCCAAGATATGGAAAACGTACATGTTATAAACTCAAAAAATCTCTCATCCGGCATAGGATATCAGGTAATCGTAGCCGCTCAGATGGCTAAGGCTGGTGCTTCGGCAGAAGAGATATTAAACAAGCTTAATGATATGCAGGGAAAAATGGACTGCACATTTATTATCGACACCCTCAAATATCTCCACAAAGGCGGCAGATGCTCCGCTGTTGCAGCACTTGGCGCAAATGTTCTAAAGCTTAAACCCTGCATCGAAGTGCGCGACGGCGAGATGCGCGTCGGGAAAAAATACAGAGGTAAGCTTGCCAATGTACTTTGCGAGTATACCGACAATATCATTGCCCAAAAAGACGATATTGTTCCAGATATAGCATTTGTTACTCACACATGTCTCACCGATGAGCTGCCAAATATGGTCGCTGACCGTTTGGAAAAAAGCGGAATTTTCGATAAAATTTATAAGGTTAACGCCAGCAGCTCTATAGCTGTACATTGCGGGCCTGATACTCTCGGAATAATTTTCCTACACCGCAACAGAATTTGACATAATTATAGCAATATTGAGTTTATATTTCAAATAACAATATTGTAACTATATTAGTGTAACTTATTTTAAGTACGGTCATACTTAAAACGCCGTTTAAGCACGATTTATTTGCCATGTCAGTCTCTTGCGCAATTAATCAGCGCTTTTGTTGCGTCGGTTTGCCCGTACTTTTTATTTTGTGCAAGAGCTTTGCTAAAATTCCTTTTTGTCCCGTCAATTATTTGTTTTAATAATACTTTTAAATTTTAGCTCTGCTTAAAACATATACTTAAAGCAGGCCTGCGCAATTTATCGTCTGTAAAATTTAATAAGTCAATCAGCTGTTTTTCATGTTAACCATCCACAAAAAGTAATGTCAATAGCTCCAAATCTTTCTTCGACAGCTTCT
>USGR01000112.1 GCA_900554165.1 uncultured Oscillospiraceae bacterium
CGCATTTCACGGCTCTTTTGCTGTGACTGCGCTATAATGTCCGCCGCTCTTGCCTGCGCCTGACGCGTTATTTCTTCCTGCGCAACAAGAGTTTTGGCCTTTTCCTCTGCCTGATGTATTATCCCCTCTGCCTCGCGCTTTGCGGTAGTTATAATGTCCGCCCTGTCGGACACTATAGAGCGCGCCTGCTTTATCTCCTGCGGCATGTTCAGCCTGATGTCGTCTATAAGTATCCTTATCTTCTCAGCGTCTACAATGCATCTGCGGCTTCCCAGCCCCAGCCCCTTATCTATAACCTCGTCCAGCTGATCAAGTAATTCTTCAACATTCATTACTATTCTTTCCTTTCCATTAAGCGAATTTTTATATCATCAAGTACCTGCGGCGGAATAAACGGGCTTATGTCTCCGCCCATAGAGCCCACCTGCTTTACTACGCTTGAGCTTAAATACATATTCTCAGCAGAGGTAGTCAAAAATATAGTGTCGGCCTGCGGATAAAGCTTTTTGTTTACAAGCGCCATCTGGAACTCATACTCAAAGTCAGATACTGCACGCAGCCCCTTAACAATCGCCTTTGCGCCTTTTTCTCTTACATAGTCCACAAGCAGCCCGTCAAATGAGTCTGCCTCAACGTTTGGGATGTCTTTAGTAACTCTCCTTATAAACTCCACCCGCTCCTCTACAGTAAAAGTAGAGGTCTTGGATTTATTGTGCGCCACTAAAACTATTACTTTGTCAAACATATTTGCCGCGCGTTTTATTATATCAACATGCCCGACCGTTATGGGGTCAAAACTGCCCGGACATATCGCCGTTACCATGCTCAAAATCAAAAGTCACCCTTTTTGTATATACTTACCGAGGTTATGCCGTATCTGTACACCTTATAAAGCTTTAAATCCGACACGCTTTCTTTAAGACTTATTTCCGATGAATGCTCACATACCACAATGGCATCATCGCTCAAAATGTCTTTAAGCAGGAGGAGTATATCGTCTATCACATTCATGTTATACGGCGGGTCTATAAACACAAGGTCGTAAATGTTGTCGCATCTTTTTAGATATTCCTGCGCCGATGTATTGGCCACTCTTGTATTATCCGTAAGGCCTGTAGTCCTTATATTCTGCCTTATAATCTCTGCCGCCATACGGCTTTCATCCACAAACACACATGACTTCGCGCCGCGGCTCATCGCTTCCAGTCCAAGCTGGCCGGTGCCGGCAAATAAGTCCAGTACTCTTCGGTCCAATATATCAAACTGTATTGCGCTGAAGATTGCTTCCTTTACCCTTGAGGTAGTCGGCCGCACGCTTTCGCCTTCAAGCGATTTTAAAGGCTTGTTCTTAGCAATGCCGGTTATTATACGCAAAAATATCCCCGCCGTTAAGTAATTTTTATTCATAGATATTATCACATCAAAACAGGGGTTTTGTCAACACCTGTTTGTGATTTTTCGAGCCTTTTGGAATATATACGTCATATAAACTGCCAAATGGATAAAGAAAAATATCAAAAATTGGTGAATTTCTATGAAATATCAAAATATTCAAATATTGATACCTGACTACAAAAATACACATTGTATCATTTATTAGATATAATGAGCCGTCTTTAGCCGGACTCAAGGTCGGCAAACAGCTGTTTACAGCACATCCAAACGGTTTGCTTGCCGCCGCACCAGATGTTGCCTTTTTAAGCATTATATATGACTCAGGCTTTGTAAATGGCCTTAAAATATATTTATGGTACTCTGTCCTTATCGCTTTTTAAAATAGTCGCTTTGCAGGCAACATCGCGTTGTCCGCTCACGCCGCCTAAATCATAGTTTAACATGTACTCGATTAGTCATCAATTCGATTTTTGTTATTCTGCGCGGCTGTCTGTTTCGCCGTTAAAATACTCATATATTTTTTCCGCTGCCATACGGCTTATTCCTTTAACAGAGGCTATTTCGTCAACCGACGCCGATTTTATCGCTTTCATTGATTTAAAGTGTTTTAACAGCGCAGACGCTCTACTCTTGCCCACTCCCTCTATTTCCAGAAGCACTGACGAAATAGCTGATTTTGAGCGGCGCTGTCGATGATAGCTTATGGCGAAGCGGTGCACCTCTTCTTGTATTTTTGAAACAAGAGTATAAGCTGAACGTGTGGATTTAATGGCTATCTCACTGCCGGTAGTGGTTATGGCGCTGGTTTTATGTTTTGAATCTTTCACCATGCCAAACACCGGAATATTAAGTCCCGACTTTTCAATTGCCGGCATAACCGCCGACACCTGACCCTTGCCGCCGTCAAGCAGTATAAGGTCCGGCAGCCGGCCGAAGCCTTCACCCTCATCCTTGTGCTTTTCATATTCCGCCAGACGTCGCGAAATAACCTCGTGCATGGAAGCATAGTCGTCCTGTCCTTCAAAGCCCTTTATTTTAAACCGGCGGTAGGCAGATTTAAGCGGACGGCCTTCTTCAAACACCACCATGCCGGCAACATTCTCACTGCCGGCGGTGTTGGATATATCATACGATTCTATATACATAGGCGGCCCAGACAGTCCCAGCAAGGACGCCAGCTCATTGAGTGCCGAAACCTCTCTTGCCGGACGCCCCGTTTTATTTGAAAGATGCTCCACTGCGTTTTTTCTACACATTTCTACAAGCTCTAATTGGCGTCCTTTTTTTGGCACCGATATTTCCGATTTTTTGCCGCGCTTATTTGTCAGCCACTCATTTAGCAGCGCCGCGTCGTCACACTCGCCGTCTAAAACGACTCTTGACGGCACATCATTACGCATTGTGTAATAACGTGCTATAAACTCGGCGCGGGCCTGCTTTGGATTTTCTACCCTGTCGAGCATAAAGTGCTCGTCGTCGGCAAGTCGGCCGCTCTTAAAGCGAAAAACCTCAAAACACGACTCCTTTATCCCGTTAGCCAGCGCTATTATATCCTGTTCGGGTATGGGCGACATTATAACCTTCTGCTTCGCCGTCACCCGCTGTATGGAATAAATATTGTCTCTGATTTTAGCGGCCTTTTCAAAGTCAAGATTATCCGCCGCCTGCATCATCTGAGTCTTTAACGCCTCTATGCTCGACGCTGCGCCGCCCTTTATATATTCCACCGCGCGGCGCACAGACGCGTCATATTCCTCCTCGCTTATCTTGCGGGCGCAGGGGGCGGAGCATCTCTTTATGTGATAATTGAGGCATGGCCGCTCTTTGCCTATATCCCGCGGAAAAACCTTGCCGCAGGTACTAAGCCGGAATATGCTGTTTGCCTCTTCTACAATATTTTTTACTATAAACCCCGACATATATGGGCCAAGATACTGACCGCCGTCGTCGTCAATCTTGCGGACGGCGGTTATTTTGCTGTAGGGACGCGGTGATACCCTGATATAATGATATCCGCTTTCGTATTTAAGCAGTATATTATATTTTGGGTTATACTGCTTTATAAGCGAGCATTCGAGTATAAGCGCTTCGTGTTCGCTGTCACAGAGGATATAGTCAAAGTCATCTACGTTTTCTACCATTTTCTTGACCTTTTCCTCATGGTTCTTGTCCGAACCGAAGTATTGGCTTACTCTATTTTTCAGCGCTTTTGCCTTGCCGACATATATTATCTTGCCGGACTTGTTCTTCATGAGATAAACGCCCGGCTCAAGCGGCAGCGACATGGCTTTTTTACGCAGTATTTTTATTTTTTCATTCATATGCAAATCCTCTGTAAAAATATATCAAAACTACATTTTGCGGTACTATTACCATCATGCCAAGTATATCATACTTATTGAAGCCGTTATATAACTTTTGCTCAAACTCCGCATTTTTACGTCTTTGGCTTTATAATCAGCTGCACTTTTAAATAAATGCAATCAGGCAGCTTTATACATTATTTTATCACACATTTAAGGCTGCATAAATAAAATCGTGGCAAAAACTCCTAAATTAATATACAGCGAAAATATTGCCTCATAAAGCAAAAAAGCGCACCGTCTACGGTGCGCTGAAAGTCGCATAAAATTACTCGGCAAATCCAGAATTCACAAGGTCAACAAGGCCCTTTACTGCCTGTTCCTCATCCACTCCATCTGCTATTATCCTTATAGTGGTGCCGCCTATTATACCCAAAGAAAGTACGCCCAACAGGCTCTTGGCATTTACGCGGCGCTCCTCCTTTTCAACCCATATAGACGATTTAAACTCATTTGCTTTCTGAATAAAAAAGGTAGCCGGTCTGGCATGCAAGCCAACCTGATTCTGAACCACTACATCTTTAACGCACATCTTATGCCACTCCCAGTCAAAAAATAATTTCTCCCAGCTTAAATGCGGAACCTATGTTTTAACATGCCGCTATATAATCTTTACCAGCTGGACGTCACATTAAACTTTTTAACACTAACTCAAATTAACCGTTTACTGCTATCTGCTATTAAAAGTTTCAGCAGTAAACACAAATTAATTTTAATATATTATACCACATTTTTATTTTACGTCAAATATTTATCAGTCCTTTATACAAAAATGACATAATTTTCTATATTAATATCAAATATTAGCTTTTAAAATCATATAACTT
>USGR01000113.1 GCA_900554165.1 uncultured Oscillospiraceae bacterium
CATAATATTACTACAATATAAATTTGATATTTATAATAAAAATGTAGAAAAACGCAATAAAATAAAAGATTTAAAAAATTAAAATTATTATATGTTGATTTAAATTTGAATGGCTTATATGAGTGTCCCATAGAGGTAGCGTTGCATATTATATAGCGGAAGAGGATGTCCCTCTTCTCACTATTATTAGGAGGAAACAAATTATGGGGCTTACAAGCTCAAATAAACAAATAAGTACAAACAGCATTGACTGCGACGGTTCTCTGAAAGTTACACTGGCGATTTCAGCCACGCCGGACATTACCTCTAATCCAACAGATATTGTCTTGGTTCTAGACCGTTCCGGCAGTATGCAGGGAAGCCCACTGGCTAACATGAAAGCCGGCGCTAAAGCTTTCATCGACATTATCGATGAGTCAACCGACGGCACGCCGGATGGCAATATCGGCTCTGGCAGCCGTATAGGAATAGTAAGCTTTTCCGATTCGGCAACGGTAGACGCGCAGCTCATCACCTCGGTAGCAACGCTTAAATCCGCGATTGACGGTATAACGGCAAGTGGCTCTACCAATCATGGCGACGCTTTTGCCAAAGCCAACCAACTGTTTGATCCGCTCTCATCAAATGCAAGGGTTTTAGTAATGTTTACCGATGGAAAAACAACGTCAGGTCCGCCACCAACACCGATTGCCGACGCAGTAAAAGCTTCTGGAGTTATTATTTACTGTATTGGCCTTATCGGATCGGATGGTATAGATGTATCAATCCTTAACGACTGGGCGACACCACCCGCGGCATCGCATGTTTCGGTTACACCAGATGACTCAGAATTAGAAGAATTGTTCAAGGACCTTGCCGCCAATATATCAAAAACAGGCGCAACAAATATTGTAATTGATGAAGTAGTTAATCCGGACTTTACAATTACAAGCGTAAATCAGCCGACAGTAGGCACCGTTACGACAATCAATTCAACTACGCTGCAGTGGAAAATTGACGAACTTGGCGTTTCTGGCAACGAGGGAGCGTCTTTAGAGTTCTTCATTAAGCATACGGCGCAAACTCCCGGCGATAAGTTAGTAAATCAGTCCATCACTTATACTGATGACGAAGGAAACGTAGCAGTATTTCCGACACCTTCTGTAACGGTAGAATGCAGCATTGTAGTGAATCCCGAGCCGTGTCCGACGCCGGTCGATTTCTCCGTTGAAGGGTGCAATGACTCTGTGGTGATAGACATGGGAGACACTTATCTTGAATCTCTTGGCCGCATTATTCAGGTTGATGTAAGAATAAAAAATGTTTGCCCTGGCAAGCGAGTAGCTTTAGCGGCAATTCTCACAGAGGTCGACTCAGACGGAATGGAATTTCAGCGCGGTATGAAAGCTATGACAATCGCTTTCTTATATTAAAAATGCACTTGCCTTTATGCGCATTGGCATTTGTAAAAAAATTAAATTGCAATAAGAGTTATTTCGGTAGGATAAATCGGCGAGCTGTTATATCTCAAATAGAATTTATAATCCTGTGAAATATCATATATCATCTGTGGGATTTTCCACAAATCCTCATTGTTGTGGTAAACTGATATAAGCAGCTTGGGATGGTCGTTTAAGATATGGTTTCTTGCACCCAATATTGCCTTTTGCTCAAATCCCTCTATATCCGATTTTATTAGAGTAATAGGCTCGTCTATGTCGGCGTCTAAAGTGGTCATCTGAATGTCGCCGGCAGAATTGGGAGCCAAAGTATTGGCAGATGAGCTTGTCTGGTTGTTTACAATTGCCATGTTTTCTACGGCGTCGCCCACGCCTTTCATCCTGAATTCGATGTTTTTATATGCCTTTAGATTTTCCTTTAGAATTTCAAATGTATCCGGAGTAATTTCGTAGCAGTAAATTTTTTTATAACAATCCTCGCCATAATTTTTTATGTATGAAAGCACAGTATCTCCAGTATAGGCCCCTAAATCTACAACGACCTCATCTTTGCTGCATTTTACCAAATCAAGGTCAAAATAGTCGTCAAAAAGATTTTCCTTTGTCTGCGCGGCGCTGAGAAAATCGTAGCGGTACCAGTTGCTTAAAATAGCGTACAGTGTTTTTTTTGAGCGATAATCGCATAATTTATCATAAACCCAAACAAAGTCGTCGATGTGATTATACAGTGCGATTTCTTTAAGCTCAATTTCCTCATAGTTTCCATTGTATATATCGAGATAGCCCCAGTAGCCGAACTGGTTAAAAAAATTCATGCAGCTGATTTTAGTGGCGTCGGGAACATTGTCAAAGCTTTTTCTAATTCTGTAATATAATTCTTTTTCACTGAGTGATTTTATTTCACTTACCAATTCATAGAAATTTTTGTCAATTACATTCATTAAATTCACACTCCCCTATAAGATATATTATGCGTAAACTGCAATTAGTTGCATTTCCGTTTAATTTATAGCGGAAATCCGGTCAATTATGGCTTTAAAGGCTGTTTGCTGCAAATGCAGTGTAATAAAAGCATATATCCGGCGATATATTTGAAAGGAAGCATGTACAAATTGGAGGCCTTTTTCAATAATATTATGCCAAATTCTACAATAAACAAATTTTGTTGTGTATTTATTGAAAAAAACGCGAGTAAGTGGTATGATAAATTAGATAGTTTTGTATAAAAGTCGGTTATGGGGTGTGGAATTTGATTTGGAACAAGGAATATGAAACCATGAAACGCGCTGACATAGAAGCTTTGCAGCTTGAGCGGATTAAATGGGTAGTGCGCTATTGTTATGATAATGTACCGTTTTATAGAGAAAAAATGGACAAGGCGGGGGTAAATCCTGATAAAATAAAGTGTCTGTCTGACACAAAATACATACCGCTGACGACCAAAAGCGCTTTAAGGGAGACATATCCTTTCGGCATGTTTGCGACGCCTATAAAAGATATTGTCCGCATACATGCGTCATCCGGCACCACCGGCAAGCCGACGGTTGTGGGATATACGCAAAACGACCTTAACAACTGGGCGGAAATGATGGCGAGAATAGTGACGGCGGCCGGCGCAGATGAGAATACAATAGTGCAGATAGCCTTTGGCTACGGCATGTTTACCGGCGCGCTTGGACTGCATTACGGACTGGAAAAAATAGGCGCAACGGTTGTACCGTGCTCTACCGGGAATTCACAGAAGCAGCTTATGTTTATGCGCGACTTTAAGACGAATGCACTTGTTGCCACTCCGTCATATGCGCTTTATTTGTCCGAGCTGGCTAAAGAGCTGGAATATCCGATGAGCGATTATAATTTAAAGCTCGGATTGCTTGGCAGCGAGGGCTGTACTCCGGAAATGAGAGGGCAGATAGAGAAAAACTGGGGCATGTTTGTCACCGACAACTACGGTCTTTCCGAAACGGGGGGTCCGGGCATGTCAGGCGAATGCAGGGAGAGAAACGGCCTGCATATAAACGAGGACTTTTTCTATTGCGAGATAATCGACCCAGACACAGAAGAGGTTTTGCCGCCGGGCAGCACCGGCGAGCTGGTAGTTACTACCCTTACAAAAGAGGGAATACCCATGCTGCGCTACCGCACAAGGGATATAACCCGCATAGTGTATGAGCCGTGCAAATGCGGCCGCACCACTGCGCGCATGGACAAGATAAAGGGCCGCAGCGATGATATGCTTATCATAAGGGGCGTAAACGTATTCCCGTCGCAGGTAGAAAGCGTTATTGTAGGTATAGAAGAGCTTGGCCCGCATTATCAGCTTGTTGTTAGGCGCGAGGGCTTTTCCGATACGCTGGAGGTACAGGTTGAGCTTATTGACGGCAGTTTGTTGAGCAGCTTTGAAAATCTGAAAAAGCTTCAGACGCGTGTACACGACCAGCTTAAAACGGTTTTGGGGATAGAGAGCAAGATATCGCTTGTGCAGCCCAAAACGCTTGAGCGTTTTCAGGGCAAGGCCCACCGTGTGCTTGATTTACGCGGTGAGGGCGATAAGCCTAAAGCGTAATTCGTAATTGTGGCAATAAAATGCGATTTGATTTCTCTGTGATGATGCAAAGCAGTAGTATATGATTGTCTGCTTAACGCTTGGGCAAACCGCTGCTCAGTTTGGCACAGAAGTGATAAAACGAGACCGCCTGCTAATGCAAAGACAAAATGTTATCTCAGCTGTTAATACTCTGCTAAGTCGATTTTACATCTTTTAAAAAGATGAGCTAATTTGCTGTACCGGCGGGTTTGTGTATAGCTTTCATATATCAGATATGCGGGAAATACTTATTTTTTCACAGATATCCCAATATGCCGACTGGAAAATTACAGGATAAATTTTATTTAAAATCTGCCGTAGGGCGAAGGACTTAACTTTAGAGTCGTACGGATATAAGGCTAAATTATACAGCCTAAGGAAAGGGTGTTGTTATAAATGGAAAAAAATAAAAAACAGCTTCTTCTCGGCAACGAGGCGGTGGCGCGCGGTCTTTACGAAGCGGGTGTTGAGCTGATATCCAGCTACCCCGGCACGCCGAGCACGGAGATTACCGAGAGCGCTGCAAAATATGATGATATATACTG
>USGR01000114.1 GCA_900554165.1 uncultured Oscillospiraceae bacterium
ACCTTGACGTCCGGATTTTTTGATTTTAAATATTCTCCCACACCTGTAATTGTTCCGCCGGTGCCGACGCCGGCCACCAAGATGTCTACTTTACCGTCGGTGTCATTATATATCTCCGGGCCCGTTGTCTGCCGGTGCACCTCAGGATTTGCTGGGTTGACAAACTGGCCCGGTACAAAGCTGCCCGGAATTTCTTTTGCAAGCTCATCGGCTTTTTCTATTGCGCCTTTCATGCCCTTTTTCCCATCAGTCAGCACCAGCTCGGCGCCATATGCTTTCATTATCTGCCGACGCTCTTTGGACATTGAATCCGGCATGACTATTATTACCCTGTAGCCCCGCGCCGCCGCTACCGATGCAAGGCCTATTCCAGTATTTCCGGAGGTCGGCTCTATTATCACCGACTCCTTATTTAGCTTTCCATCGCGTTCTGCGGCATCTATCATTGCTTTCGCCACTCTGTCTTTTACAGAGCCGGCTGGATTTAAATACTCCAGTTTTGCCAAAATTTTTGCATTTAAATTATACTTCTTTTCTATATTAACAAGTTCAAGCAGCGGCGTGCCGCCGATTAACTCTTCTGCCGACCTATATATCTTTGACATTTGCATACATCTCCAAAAAATTATTTTACAATGCATCGTTTTAAAAGATTATGTTTATGCACAAGCTTAAATTACCATATGCATTCTTTTATTATTGTATATTCGTAAAATACAAGTGTCAACATATAAAATGCAAATTATAAACCGCGTAAATCTGCTTAAAATAATTAGAAGAGATATTTTAAAGTCTAATACTGCACGCACTGTTATGTGCGGGAGGTTTATATGAAAAAGAAAAATATAATAAAAATGGCATGCGGGCTTGCCATAGGTTTTATAAACGGACTATTAGGCGCCGGCGGCGGTATGCTTGCCGTGCCGCTTCTAAAAAAATACGGTCTGGATACAAAAGAGGCGCATGCAAGCTCAATTGCTGTTATTCTGCCGCTGACCATTTTCAGCGCGGCGCTTTATGTGATTTCCGGCCGAGTAAATATAAGCGACAGCTTTATTTATATTCCAACTGGAATATTAGGAGCTGTTATAGGCGCGTTTATTCTTAAAAAAATCCCTGACAAGTGGATTCGCAGGTTATTCGGCATATTTATGATATGGGCGGGCATACGCCTGTTTCTACGATGAATATCTGGGCGGCATTGATTGCCGCGCTGCTCGCCGGTGCTGCAGGGGCGTTGGGGCTCGGCGGCGGAGGCGTACTCATAATTTATTTATCGGCCTTTGCCTCTATGGACCAGCTTAAAAGCCAAGGTATAAACCTGCTGTTTTTTATCCCCCTTGCTATAATCGCAATTATTATACACAGCAAGCATCACCTTATTAAGTGGAAAGAGATTATTCCCATTTGCATCTGCGGCCTTCTAGGCGCCGTCGGCGGCTCAATTGTCGCCGGTATGATTGACGCTTCAATATTATCGAAAATATTTGCGGTGGGAATAGCCGCTCTCGGAGTAAAGGAGCTTTTCTCCAAAAGCACGGCCGACAACAGCAGCAAGAGCAAAAGCGGCACGACGTCTGAGAAAAAATCGCAGAAAAATCCGCTTGAGCATTAAAAAGTTCTTATTGCTCTGCATTGATTTGCACATCAGTCTTATATTGGCGCTTAATGTGGCAAATTGCGGCATAAAATTTCATCGCTTTACAAAAATAAAAGTATATTATATAATTATTATACTAACTTTTTGGAGGCGGCAGAAATGGCGAGCAGTTTTTCCGCTAATCTTTCGGAGCTTAGAAAAGAAAAGGGCATATCTCAAAGCGAGGCGGCAAAGGAGCTTGGCGTTTCACAAGCGCTGCTTTCACACTATGAGCGCGGCATAAGAGAATGCGGATTGGACTTTCTTATAAGAGCCGCAAAATTTTATTCTGTTTCCTGCGACTATATCTTAGGAATAAGCACAAGCCGCGATAATTCAGGGCACAGTTATGATAATCCTAAGGTAAGCCAAATTTTTGATGTATTAGACACTGTAATTAATATAGTAGACGACGCCGGCAGCAAATCTCTTAAAAACGACGTGGCCGATTTCTATCTTTATGCGCACTACTGCCTGCTTACTTCTATACAGCCATCCCGCAATGCGTCTGATATAAGCGGAAACACTTTGCCGGACAGCATCTGCTTTCAGCTTGCGCTTTCTAACATGCAGTCGCTGTGTGCAAGCGCTTATTGCGCGGCAAATAAGATAAAATATCCCGGTGTAAACTTTGTAAAACGTAAAATATCAAATATTTCAGATATGAAAAATCTCACTTCATCAAAACAAAAGGCCACTGAAGATGCGTTATCTTATATAAAGCAAAAAATTTGCGGCAAATAAAATTGATTCTACTTAATAAAAAAGCACCAGTTTAGGACGTTGTTTTAGAAAAGCAGAGAGGGACGGCTGATGTCGTCCCTCAAAAAATTTCTTATTTCACCGCCCTTTTGAGCCGGTGTTTTTTTATCTCTGAATATCATTAAATGCTTTATGGGTATATAAGTCAAAAAATTTTTATCAAAATCACTCTGACATTACTTGTAAAATTCACAAAATGCCTTATACATCATATAAATATCAAGCTTTGATGTTGTCTCAAATGGTGAATGCATCGACAGCACCGGCACACCGATATCAAGCACGTCCATGCCAAGCCTTGCAACAAACATTGATACCGTTCCGCCACCGCCTAAGTCGACCTTGCCAAGTTCACCTGTCTGCCAAATTACTCCCGCAGAGTTAAGCATGCGGCTTATTTCGCCTATAAACTCCGCCGATGCGTCGGATGTGCCGCTTTTTCCCCTTGAGCCGGTATATTTTGTAAGCACTACGCCGTTGTTTAAATATGCGCAGTTTTTATGATCTACTACATCTGGGAAGCATGGGTCAAATCCTACATTTACATCGGCCGACAGGCACTTTGACGCAGCTATTACATTATAGCCCTCTCTTCCATCGGATTTTGCAAGGTCTGTTATGAAGTTTTCAAGATAAGCCGCCTTTAAGCCGGTATTTCCGTCGGAGCCTATCTCCTCTTTGTCGGTAAGCACGGTTATTACCGTCTTAGCAGGATTTTTGCACGCTAATGCAGCCTGCAGCGCCGGATAAGCGCACACCCTATCGTCCTGGCCGTATGAACCGATAAGCGATCTGTCAAATCCGATATCGCGGGCTTTGTTAAGCGGTACGGCTTCAAGCTCGGCAGTTATAAAATCATACTCTGTTATGCCGTACTTCTCGTTAAGCATTTTAAGTATATTTATCTTTACAAGCTCGCTTTCATCGTCGCTCTTAAACGGACGGCTGCCTATTAAAATATTGATTTCCTCGCCCTTTATTCCGTCGGACAGAGTACGTTTCATCTGTTCCACTGCAAGATGCGGCAATAAATCATTTACTACAAAGCACGGGTCGCCCTCGTCTTCACCTATGTTTATTTCTACAGATGTTCCGTCGCTCTTTATTATAACGCCGTGTAGAGCAAGAGGAATAGCCGTCCACTGATATTTCTTTATTCCGCCGTAGTAGCAGGTCTTAAAATATGCAAAGCCGGTATCTTCATAAAGCGGATTTTGCTTCATGTCCAGCCTCGGCGAGTCAATATGCGCAGCTATAACATTTACGCCGCTGCCTATATCCTCGCTGCCTATGACAGCCAACATGACCGCCTTGCCGCGGTTGTTTACATAAACCTTATCGCCGGCGTTGTATTTTTTGCCGAATTCATACTCTTTAAATCCGTTTTTCTCCGCTGCCGCAACGGCGTATTTTACCGCCTCACGCTCAGTTTTGGATTTATTGAGGAAGTCTTTATAATCCTCGCAAAAATCGTACGCCTTGTTTACCTCCAAATCGTCCAGTCGTAAATAAGCGTTTTTCTTATCGATAAACAGCTTTTCCTTTATTATCTTTGCCTCGTTTTTTTCCATTGTTTGTTCCTCCCTTATTTTCTGTCTATTTTCAGAGGCTTTGCCCCAACATTTAACATCTTATCGTGCCGTTTGATGTGTTTTACACTTAAGACGGCAAATTATATGAATTGTATTTTTTAGCAAACAGTTTATCATATATCCTTTTTACACTCAAGACTTTGTTTACATAATCATTTGTATCATCGTATGGAATACTGTCCAAGGTTTTCCCGTCTGCAGAATACCGAGGGTCGCTTAGCCAGCTGTTAACCGCACCGCGTCCCGCATGATACGCCGCAAGCATCTCCCTGTAATTTCCAAACTCGTCAAGATGAAGCCTTAAAAGTGCTGTGCCGTATTTTATATTCTGTTCAGGGTCATACATATCAGGCAGCTCGCTTCCGCCCTCTACCATTACCAGCCATTCAAGCGTCTCAGGCGTAATCTGCATCAGACCGTGCGCGTCCTTGTGAGACATAGCGTCTTTATTAAATCCGCTTTCACACCTTATTACGGCAAATACCAGCGTCGGCTCCAGCCTATTTTCGCTGCTGTATTTTACCACTAAATCCTCATACTCAGTTGGATACATCGCTTTGTATAATATATTAATGC
>USGR01000115.1 GCA_900554165.1 uncultured Oscillospiraceae bacterium
AATAAACCTCGGTGCCAGTAAATGGCTCCCCCTCATTGGCGTTCATATGCAGCTCGACTACTGCGTCTACTCCCTGCTCGTTGGCCATGCGGGCGTCGCTTACAATTGAGCGATTTACGTCCGTTGTCCTGTTGTTTATAACAGTGTAGCCACGTGAACGCAGTATTTCGGTAAGAGCGTTAGATACCGCGAGATTAACGTCCTTTTCTTTATAACCGTTGTATTGAGCGCCGGCCTGATCTCCGCCGTGCCCGGCAAATACTGCAATTTTACTCATAAAATACCTCGTTTCCCGCAGTCAGCGTTAAAATGAATATATCCCATTTTTAATATATTAATTTTTTTCAAAAAGATGACGCTTTTATAAAGAGATATTGAAAATCAGACGGAAATGGCATTATTTAAAAAATAAAAAATGTCCAGACTGCTGCCAAAGCTGAAATCTGGACATCTAAAAATTACCGGATATTAAAATATATATAGATAGAAATGACATTAAAATATAAGAGAATAATTATAGCTGCGCACGCCAAAGCAGTTCATTATTTTCAAATATTACCATCAGTCTGCCGTCGCTTTTCAGCCATGAAAGGTATGAGCGCACAGTGCTGCCTATTAATGCATACTGCTCAAAGCTCATATTAAGCTTATAAATTTCAAAAAGCGACTGCAGAATTTTTTCAAATGTAGAGGGGCATTTGCATATTTTTATAATTATGTCGGCAATCTCGTAGACTTTGTCAATATTTATCTGCGCAATTGCCTTTATGTTGTCGGTAGGTTCAGCATGTGACGGAATAAACAGCTTGGCCTCCATTTGTTTAACCGCTTCAAGAGTATTTATATATTCCGCAACGTCGTATATAAAGCTTATCTGATATTTTCTCAATGTTTCTTCGCTCGATAGACAGTCGGCTAAGAATATAACATCGTCATAAGTCTTGTAGCCCACCATGTTGAAAAAATGGCCGGGCAGGCTTATAATGCTCATCCCGTCTGGGAGTTTGTTTTCTGTCAGCGGCTGTGCATTGCTTGCCTTTGCAAGCAGAAATTTATGCTTAAGCTCATCTGGCACAAATCCGCCATATAAAAATGTCGGCTCTAAAATAGGGTGATTTATAAAATCACACTCAATGTCCGGAGCATAAATCTCACATCCATACTGGTTTTGCAGATATTGATTGCCGCCGATATGGTCGGCATGGGAGTGCGTATTATAAATGGCAGTCAAGCGCCAGCCGTTTTCATCCAATATTTTCTTTACTTTGCGTCCGGCGTCCTTGTCGCTCCCGCTGTCGATTAGGCATACATTCTCATCATTAAGCTTTATAATTCCTATTTTTGCTGGACTTTGTATATAATAACTCTTTTCTCCTGCCGCACATAGCTCGTACATTAATATTTCCTCCCATAGCTAAATATTAAGTGCATATTTAAAGTAACATACAATGCTGGGTTTTACAATAGATTTGAATGCCCGAAGATGTTAAATGCGTACAAAAAGTCACCTTGACAATTACTTTGGCATTTGATATCATAGTTTAACAGATGTTGAGTATGCACAAAAATAGCTGTGAAGAAATAAATTTTAAAGTGCAGCCGATATTGTAAAAGTCTGAATATATTGGGGTGTAGCCAAGCGGTAAGGCAACAGACTTTGACTCTGTCAGTCGCAGGTTCGAGTCCTGCCATCCCAGCCACCAGGCTGAGTCTGTACGCGTTCGCGTTTAGACTCAGTTTTTTATTTTACTACTCTGCCCGCGGAGTTAATCCTGCGTTTAATAACTATAAGAATTCACACTAGTTCACGTCTATACAGCGAAACGGCTAAATATCTTTTTTGTTGTCTCTTCCTAAATAAATCCGTCCCGAGATGGGCGGATTTATTATTTTGCCAATTGTACTCAAAATCGGAAAACTTAAAATGGAATAATTCAAAATGAATATTTCCGTTCTGTTTGTTCCGTAGCCTTATTTCATTTACATAAGGATTAACATCCACTTGTCAAAACGTAAGGCCACATTTTTGCTGCCAATTGAAAAACTGTAGCCAGCAATTTGCGCAAAGATTTTGTTATATTACTTGCCAAATAATAAAAATGCGTAATAAGCACTATATAGTCAAAGTACATATATTTTTATATATGACTTTGTGTTGAAATTATTGATAATTTTTGGTATATTAATATCTGTGCGGATATATTATCCGGCCTGCATAGGCAGCTTGAATTTCATCGGACATTAACTTAATTCATTCTGCTGTAAAAATATTAGGAGGTTAATTGACAAATGAGTAAGAAGTATGTTTACGACTTCAAGGAAGGCAACGGCAGTATGAGAGAACTGCTGGGCGGCAAAGGCGCAAATCTGGCAGAAATGACGAATCTTGGCATGCCGGTTCCGCAGGGCTTTACCATAACGACAGAGGCCTGCACGCAGTATTATGCCGACGGCGGAAAAATAAACGATGAAATCATGGCGGAGGTTATGGAGCATATAAATGGTCTTGAAAAGCTTTCCGGCAAGAAGTTCGGCGACCTTGAAAACCCTCTGCTTGTTTCGGTGCGCTCTGGTGCAAGGGCGTCAATGCCGGGCATGATGGATACCATTCTTAATCTTGGACTTAACGACGAAGTTGTTGAGAGTTTTGCTAAAAAGACGGGTAATCCGCGTTTTGCATACGATTCGTACCGCCGCTTTATTCAGATGTATTCTGATGTTGTTATGGAGGTCGGCAAGAAATATTTCGAAAAGCTCATAGATGAAATGAAAGAGGCCAAAGGCGTAAAGCTCGATACTGAGCTTGATGCAGACGACCTTAAAAAGCTTGCACAGATGTTTAAAGCTGAATATAAAGAGAAGATAGGCGAGGATTTCCCAAGCGACCCAGTACAGCAGCTTATAGGCGCAATAAAAGCGGTATTCCGTTCATGGGAAAATCCGCGTGCAATTTATTATAGAAGGATGAACGATATTCCCTCAAGCTGGGGCACGGCTGTTAACGTACAGATGATGGTATTTGGCAACATGGGCAATACCTCAGGTACCGGCGTTGCATTTTCCAGAAACCCTGCGACAGGTGAAGCGAAGCTTTACGGCGAATATCTTATGAACGCGCAGGGCGAGGACGTTGTCGCCGGCGTAAGGACTCCGCAGACGATTGACCAGCTTAAGCAGGACAACCCTGAGGTTTACAAGCAGTTTTATGATATTGTATATAAGCTTGAAAAGCATTATAAGGACATGCAGGACATGGAGTTTACCATTGAAGAGGGCAAGCTGTATATGCTGCAGACTCGAAACGGCAAGAGGACGGCGGCGGCGGCCCTGAAGATAGCCTGCGACCTTGTTGACGAGGGAATGATAACACCGGAGCAGGCGGTGCTAATGATAGACCCGAAGCAGCTTGATGCTTTGCTCCACCCGCAGTTTGAGGCAGAGGCGCTTAAAAAGGCCGAGCCGATAGGCGAAGCATTGCCGGCGTCCCCCGGAGCTGCCTGCGGCAAGGTGGTATTTACTGCCGAGGACGCTACCGACTGGGCGGTAAACAAGGGCGAAAAGGTTGTTTTAGTACGCCTTGAGACATCGCCGGAGGATATAGAGGGCATGCACTATGCCGAAGGTATATTGACTGTAAGAGGCGGTATGACGAGCCACGCCGCCGTTGTCGCAAGAGGCATGGGTACCTGCTGCGTATCGGGCTGCGGCGCAATAAATATAGATGAAGAGAAAAAAGTATTTTCACTTGGCGGCAAGACATTCCACGAGGGCGATTATATATCTCTTGACGGTTCCACCGGAAAGATTTATGGTGAGGCTATAAAGACGGTCGACGCATCTATTTCCGGCGATTTCGGCCGCATAATGGACTGGGCTGACAGCTTCCGCAAGCTTCAGGTAAGAACAAACGCAGACACCCCGCGCGACGCAAAGCAGGCGTTTGATTTCGGCGCTGAAGGTATAGGTCTCTGCCGTACTGAGCATATGTTCTTTGACACCGACAGAATAGCTGCTATGCGAGAGATGATAGTTTCAAAGACGGTTGAGCAGAGAAAGACGGCGCTTAATAAGCTGCTTCCGATGCAGAGAGGCGACTTCGAAGCGCTTTATGAGGCGATGGAAGGCAAGCCTGTTACCATACGTTTCCTTGACCCGCCGCTGCATGAATTTTTACCGACGGCTGAAGATGATATAATAGCGCTTGCTAAAGAAATGAACATGGACATAGCTGATTTGAAAGCAGTTATTACATCTTTGCACGAGTTCAATCCAATGATGGGCCACAGGGGCTGCCGCTTGTCTGTTTCATATCCTGAAATAGCCGAAATGCAGACCACTGCTGTTATCGAGGCCGCAATAAATGTACAGAGCAGGCATCCCGAATGGAAAGTTATGCCTGAGATAATGATTCCGCTGGTAGGCGAGGTTAAGGAATTTTTATATGTAAAAGGCATAGTGACATCCACAGCTGACAAACTCATAGCTGATAAAAAGGTTGACCTCGAATATAAGGTCGGCACAATGATAG
>USGR01000116.1 GCA_900554165.1 uncultured Oscillospiraceae bacterium
ACAAAGCCGAAATGAACCGCCTTGTTAAAGGCTGCACCGGCATAAAACGCACTACCGGTCAGCACCCCGGCGGCATGGTCGTAATACCGAGAGATAAGGATGTTTACGACTTCACACCCGTTCAGCATCCGGCGGACGATACCTCATCGGACATGATAACAACGCACTTCGACTTCCACTCGCTGCACGACACTATACTCAAGCTTGATATACTCGGACACGATGTTCCGACGATTTATAAATATCTTGAAGAATATACCGGAAAAGCGGTTATGGATGTACCTATGTCGGACAAAAAGGTCATGAGCCTGTTTACCTCTACAAAGGCGCTGGGCGTTACTGAGGAGGATATAGACTGTCAGACAGGTTCGCTTTCTCTGCCTGAGGTCGGTACGTCATTTGTACGGCAAATGCTTATGGATACGCAGCCGAAGACATTTTCGGATTTGCTGCAGATATCGGGCCTTTCGCACGGCACCGACGTCTGGCTGGGTAACGCGCAGGAGCTTATCAAGAATAAAACATGCACTATTTCGGAGGTTATAGGTACGCGCGACAGCATTATGATATATCTGATGCATAAGGGACTGGAGCCGTCGATGGCGTTTAATATAATGGAGATAGTGCGTAAGGGCAAGGCTACAAAGCTGCTCACTGAAGAGCACATAAACGCTATGAGAGAGCACGGGGTGCCCGAATGGTACATAGATTCATGCATGAAAATAAAGTACATGTTCCCGAAAGCGCACGCCGCTGCTTATATGATATCTGCATTGAGGCTCGGCTGGTATAAGGTATACTATCCGGCGGAGTATTATGCGGCGTATTTTTCCGCGCGCGGCGAGGATATCGACGCAAAGACGGTACTGGGCGGTTTGTCCGTCGTTAAGGCCAAGATGAATGAGATAAAGATGAAGGGCAGGGAAGCAACGGCAAAGGAAAACGCAACCTTCTCCACACTTCAGATAGTGAGGGAAATGCTGGCCCGGGGAATATCGTTTTTGCCGGTAGATTTCTATAAGTCAAAATCACAGAAATATCTTGTAGAGAATGGAAATATAAGACTTCCGTTCGGCTCGCTCAGCGGTGTCGGCGAGGCGGCGGCGGATTCGCTTGAGCAGGCGGCGAAAAAGGGCGAATATTTGTCAAAAGAGGAATTGCAGTATACTGCCAACGTATCTAAAACGGTTATGGAAGCTATGAACGAGATAGGCACGCTTGACTTTTTGCCGGATTCAAACCAGATGAAGTTCTTTTAATGCGTTAAAAGACATAAAGATTTGTGATGTGTACTTACCGTCGCATAACTTGCACACCTATAGGCAAGCAAAGTCCTTATATATTGGATGTCTGCACAATTAACCGCAGCTGACGGCACATAACTTTTGCTTTAAAAGAGCTGTCTTCATTTTTATAAAGCATTCGTAAAGCTTTTTAGTTTGCTGCAAAAATAAAATGGAATTTTCTAAGCATGCACAAAATAACAGCCATACGTTTAGCGCGTATGGCTGTAAAAAATTGTCTATTCGATAAAAAGAAAAACATATAAAATCTACTGCTGTTTAGGTATGAATATGCTCCTATAAAAATTATAGGCGGACTTGAAAATATAAGCGAGATTACCGGCAAAACATAATATAACTAATTTATAAACAGCTTAATAAATCGTCCTAAAAATGTGTTGGTATTAAAAGTAAAAGGCTCGGTGTGTGGAAAGTAAAGAATTAATCTTATAACATATGTTACGATAAGTACAACTACAAAGAACATGGCAAATATCATTACTGCGCGCGGATGGCTTTCGCGGCAGAATTTCCACAGCAAAAACAGCACTATAACCGCCGGATAGAAGAACAGCACAAGCGGGTGATAATGCAGCGCGGCAGATATATTGCCCGAAAAGAGCTCAAGCGTAGCGCGCGTCATGCCGCAGCCGGGACAAGGCACGCCTATGGTGGATTTTATAAAGCAGGTGGTGCCGGTAACAAGCTGTGCTATTATCATATATCCGATTATTATAACAAACCAGACGGCATATTTTTTAATAAACTTTATAAATCCGGCCTTAAATCTTTCACCGCGCATTTGAGATGCATTAGCTGTTGTTTTGGCCATTGTCTATATGATTTTCTCCGTTATTTTTATTTTGCTCAAAGCTATTTTGGCCGCTGCTTTGTGTGTCTTCTGCGCCGCCTTGGCCTTGTGTGTATTGCGATTGACTGTTATTTACACTATTATATTGCGGACCGCCCTGCTGATTATAGTTGTAATTTTGCTCATTTGCAGGCTGCTGATAAAAATTTGATTGATTAGACGACTGATTTTGCCAACCAGCGCCATGATTTTGTCCGGCTTGAGTATAGCCGTTGCAATTCTGGCCTTGATTATAATTTTGCTGATTATAGCCTTGGCCGTAATTATTATAATATGGTCCGCTGTTATAGTTGTTAGTGGATGAGAAATTGTTCAAGTCGCTCTGAACCTGATACTCCATTATATATATGCCTACGCCAAATAAAAGAGAGAGTATGAGCCACAATATAAATGAGGACTGGGATTGCATCAGACTGCGTCCGGCAAGCTCATCTATAGCGTTGCCGAGCTTATACATAACATATATCATTACCGGAAAGCAGAAAAAGCCGAGTATGACAAGTACTGTGTTTATTTCCTCACGGCCGAGTGCGTCGTTTATCTCTTTTGAAGTTACATACAGCCAGTATATGAAATAAATTCCGCATGTTACAATGGAAAGAAGTATTATTGTGATAGGCGAGCGCTGAGTAAATTTATACATAAAAATCTCCCCTTTTATTACTGATATTAGAATAACATAGCAAGTATTATCATTGCAAGATAAAAACAACTAAATTCCTTGAAATTTGAGCGGAATTGAAATACAATATTAAGAGGTTGGTATTTTAGGGTATAATGCATTGTTATATTCTATTAATTTTTATAGGAGGAATATTACAGTATGTCACAAAAAAAGGTTGCAGTAATAATGGGGAGCAAAAGCGACCTCAGCACGGTAAAGCCGTCGATTGATACTTTAAAGGAATTCGGCGTTTTGTGCGAGGTCCATGTGATGTCGGCCCACCGCACTCCGGAAGAGGCCTGCTCGTTTGCGGCTAATTCAAAGAAAAACGGCTTCGGTGTTATAATAGCGGCCGCCGGAAAAGCAGCTCATTTAGCGGGAGTACTCGCGGCGCATACTACGCTGCCGGTTATAGGCATACCCGTAAAATCGTCAACGCTTGACGGACTGGACGCGCTGCTGGCCACGGTGCAGATGCCGTCGGGCATACCTGTGGCTACTGTTGCTATAGACGGTTCAAAAAATGCAGCGCTGCTCGCAGTGCAGATTTTGGCAGTGTCCGACGATGTATTATCGGACAAGCTCGCTGATATGAAGCAGAAAATGGCCGAAGAGGTAAGAAAAGCAGACGCTTCTCTTGCTCAGGAGCTGAAATAAGGGAATAAATAGGAACAGGCAAAATATATTTGGAGAGAGGTAATTAGATGAGGAGTTTTTCTGACAGCTATAAGGACGCCGGCGTAGATATTACCGCCGGATATAAAGCTGTGGAGCTTATTAAGGAGCATGTTAAAAGCACTTATACAGACGGCGTCGTGTCGGATATAGGCGGCTTTGGCGGGCTGTTTATGCCTAATTTGACGGGAATGACGCGTCCGGTATTGGTTTCGTCGACCGATGGTGTTGGCACAAAGCTTAAGATTGCTTTTCTTATGGACAAGCATGACACTGTGGGCATTGACTGCGTTGCTATGAGCGTTAACGACTTAATCTGCTGCGGTGCGCAGCCGCTTGTTTTTCTTGATTACATAGCTGTCGGCAAGAACAATCCCAAAAGCGTAGCGGCGATAGTGTCGGGCGTAGCAGAGGGCTGCCGTCAGGCGGGATGTGCTCTTATAGGCGGAGAAACAGCCGAAATGCCGGGATTTTATCCAAACGATGAATATGATTTAGCCGGTTTTTGCACCGGCATCGTCGACTATGATAAAATCATCGACCATAAGGACTTAAAGCAGGGCGACGTGCTTATAGCGCTGGCTTCATCCGGCATACATTCAAACGGTTATTCGCTTGTGCGCAAGGTGTTTAACATTAAAGAGGACAATATAGGACTTTACATAGACGAGCTTGGCAAAACGCTCGGCGAGGAGCTGCTTACGCCTACAAAGATATATGTAAAACCTATGCTTTCGCTCATGGACAAGGTCAAGGTAAAAGCCGTCAGCAATATAACAGGCGGCGGATTTTACGAGAATATTCCGCGCATGCTCGGCGAGGACTGCCGCGCGGTAATAGATAAATCGAGCGTAAGGGTACTGCCGATTTTTAATGTGTTGCAGAAAACCGGCAACATACCGGAAAGAGACATGTTTAATACATTTAACATGGGCGTCGGCATGGTTGTCGCCGTGGCCGAAGAAGACGCCGATACGGCAGTAAATCATCTTGCCGAGATGGGCGAGGACGCTTATGTGGTAGGCCGCGTGG
>USGR01000117.1 GCA_900554165.1 uncultured Oscillospiraceae bacterium
GGACACAGTGTGATATATCCAGTCTATTTTGTCCGATGACGGCATAGAGCTGTATCTGAATTTATCAGCCATCTCCGTCACAACGCCTTCAATATCCTTCTCATCAAGAAACGGCGGTATAGACCTTACAGCTACGCTGCCCTGTCCGAAATCTTCTATTTCAAAGCCGGCCTCTCCGGCAGCGTCTAAGTTTTCAAGCATGGCATTATAATCATCGTTGCCGAGCTTTACTACCACAGGACTAAGCAGCAGCTGCGGCGATGTGCTCATGCTGCTTTTAAGGCGTTCAAATATTATTCGCTCATGCGACGCATGCTTGTCCACAAATACAATATTATCGCCGTATTCCACTATTATGTAAGTAGAAAACGCTTCCCCTAAAAGTCTCGGCTCAGGCTCAGCTTCATTATAAAAGGCCGGCTCGCCCGCTTCTGATATATCTTCATCTTTATCGTCTTTGTTAAAACTATTCGCAGCCTTTGAAATCGCTGTATCTAATCTGCTTTTTTCGCTTAAATCAGCAAAAGCGGGCTTTCCCGCATTGTCACGCTCGACGTCGTCCGTAGTTTCATCTACAGATATATCTTTATAAAGATTATATTCAGATTTTTTATAAGGAATATCGTCGTCCACAAAAATATCAATATTTTTCCCATAACCTCCGCTGCGTGCCGAGGATATACCGCTGTTTGTGCTGTAAGTATCACTGCTGCGGCGTTTATTAATCTCCGGGGTATCAGTATAGCTATTTTTAGCGAATGAGCGTCTTTGAGAAGTAATATCCGATGCCGTTTCGCTGTCACTGCCGTTCCCGACGAAAGCCGTCATTCCCGCGTTGAGCAAATCAACAGCATTGGACTGCACCGGGTTATGGACGGGATAAGCATTATCTTTAATTTCAACAGCGTCTAAAAGGTCGTGCTCTTTTATGCCGTCATTGAGCTTCATCACCGATGATGTATCGTTTGTCGACAAAGCCGTTTTAACAGCGTTATATACTGCGCCAAACACCGGACGGTCGTTGGAAAATTTAACCTCCATTTTAGCGGGATGAACGTTTACATCCACCTGCTGCGGCGGTATTTCAACATTAAGCACGGCGCCCGGAAATTTCCCCACCATTATGCTGTTTTTATATGCGTTCTCCAGCGCTGTCATAATTGTACCGGACTTAATATATCTGCCGTTTATGTAAAAATACTGCATGCCGCGGCTGCCCCTTGAAAAAGTAGGCTTTGTGATAAATCCTGTTACCTTAATACCGCCAATAGCATAATCTACCGGAATAAGAGAAGCGGAAAACTCTTTGCCCAGTACCGTATATACGGCCGATTTCAAATCGCCGTCGCCCGGAGTATGCAGCGTCTCTTTACCGTCCTTTATGAACTTAAAAGAAATTTCAGGGTGCGACAAAGCGATTTTCTCAACTACTCCTGCAGCGGCGGTAGCTTCCGATGCATCCTTTTTAAGGAACTTCATTCTTGCCGGAGTATTAAAAAACAAGTCCTCTACTATTATTGTCGTGCCTTCTGCACAGCCGGCCTCTTCATATTCAATTTCTTCTCCGCCCTCAATTCGATAATGAGTGCCGAACTCATCGCCGCGCACTCTCGTAAAAAGATTTACCCTTGCAACCGATGCAACCGAAGCAAGCGCTTCGCCCCTGAAGCCAAGCGTAGCTATACTGAATAAATCGTCTTGGTCGGATATCTTGCTGGTGGCGTGCCGCAAAAACGCCAGCGGAACATCATCCCGCTCTATACCGCATCCGTCGTCGGTTATCTGCATCAAAGCTATGCCGCCCCTTGAAACGGATACGGATATATTTTTTGCACCGGCGTCTATGGCGTTTTCAACAAGCTCTTTCACCACAGACGCGGGGCGCTCAACCACCTCGCCGGCGGCAATAAGCTCGGCAACGTGCTTGTCAAGCACGTTTATCCTGTTTGTTCTTTTTTCTGCCGACATTATATTTTCTCCTCTAATTTCAGTTTAACTTCCGCTTTTTATTTATACATCCCTATGAGTTTATATTATATCATGAAGCCTTATAAATATCAAAGCCGCAGCAAAGTTAGGCGATAAATACAGCGGCACAATTTATTATTCTATAAAATGACTGCCATGCTGTAAAAATGCCCAACGCAGCTGCAGCTGAAATATAAGCTAAATATTCATCTTTTTAGCCTTATTTACTATGTCAAACAGCTTGGTCATTGCCTCGATAGGCGTAAGCGTTTCAACATCTATTTTGCTTATATCTTGAACCAAATTCGAAGCGGCTATATCGGCCAGCGTTTCTTCGCGGCTGCTCTCCTGCGATTTGCTTCTGTTCGGCTCTACCTTCATCTCACCTGACTCAAGGCTGTTTAGCACCTGCTTGGCCCTGTTTATCACCACATCGGGAATGCCGGCCAGCTTTGCCACCTCTATGCCGTAGCTGTCGTCCGCCGCGCCCCTGACTATGCGGCGGAGGAAAGTTATGTTGTCCCCTCTTTTCTTTACGACAATATTATAGTTTTTAACGCCGTCAATGCACTCCTCAAGCTCTGTCAGCTCGTGATAATGCGTTGCAAAGAGAGTCTTTGCCCCAAGCTTCTTCTTATCCGCGACAAACTCCAGCACCGCTCTGGCTATCGCCATGCCGTCAAATGTGGAGGTACCCCTGCCTATTTCATCTAAAATAAGCAGGCTGTTTTTTGTCGCGTTGTTTATTATCTCCGCCACCTCGTTCATTTCTACCATAAAGGTAGACTGCCCGGTAGATAAATCGTCAGATGCACCGACACGGGTAAAAATAGCGTCGACAAGTCCTATTTCGGCGGAATCAGCAGGGATGAACGAGCCCATCTGCGCCATGAGCGTAATAAGGGCGACCTGCCGCATATATGTTGATTTTCCCGCCATATTCGGGCCGGTTATTATTGCACAGCGGTTGTCGTCGGCGTCGAGAATTGTGTCATTGGGTACAAACGGAACGTCCAAAACAGCCTCAACCACTGGATGCCGGCCGTTCTTTATGCTTATTATGCTGTTTCTTGTAAGCGTGGGACGCTTGTAGTTTCTTTCAGCAGCTACCTGCGCCAGCGACAGCAGAACGTCTACATTTGAAATGGCCGACGCCGTCTGCTTTATGCTGTCTATATTATCAGCTGCCTTTTTTCGCACCTCGTCAAACAGGCGGTACTCAAGCTCATAAAGATTTTCCTTAGCGCCCAGCACCTTGCCTTCCATATCCTTTAGCTCTTCGGTGATATACCTTTCGCAGTTGGTCAGCGTCTGCTTTCTTATGTAATCGTCGGGGACATTTCCCTTGTATGAGTTAGTAACCTCAATGAAATAGCCAAATACCTTGTTATAACCGACGCGAAGATTTTTTATGCCGGTGCGCTCTCTTTCCTTTCGCTCAATTTCCGCTAAAATGCTCTTAGAGTCTTTCATATACATCCGCAGCTCGTCAACCCGCTCGCTGTAGCCCTCTCTGATTATATCGCCTTCCTTTACGGACGATGCAGGGTTATCTTTAATGGCTGCAAAAATAAGCTCATATATATCCGTGTGCGGGCTGATGTAGTCGTTAAGCTGACGCAAAAGTCCAGAGCTGCACTTTGAAAGCACAGCCTTTATGTCCGGCATCTGGCTTAGGGTGTAGGCTAAAGAATTAAGCTCCTTAGGATTAGCGGTGCCGTATACAATGCGGGTCATAAGCCTTTCTATGTCATGCACGCGCATAAAAAGCTCGCTGAGCTCCGACCTGTCGATGGAATTTCTCACCAGTTCATCAACAGCGTCCTGGCGCTTTATCAGCATGTTGTAATCGAGAAGCGGCTGCTCCATCCACTGACGTATAAGACGGCGGCCCATTGCGGTTTTTGTCTTGTCTATAACCCAGAGCAGCGAACCTCTTCTGTCCTTTGAGCGCATGGTTTCGGTAAGCTCAAGATTTATTCTTGCAGCTATGTCGAGATTCATATACTGCTCAAAGGTATAATAGTCGACTTCGTTTATTGAGCCAAGCCCTTTTCTTTGTGTATCATATAGATAGTCAAGAACACTGCCCAGCGCCAAAACAGCGGCGGAGTTTTTTGAAAGAGCCTCGTCTATCTCATCTATTTTCTCTTTATTAAAATGCTTTAATATTATGCTCTCAAGGCGGTCATAGTCATAGCAGGCGTCGCCTTTCGCCTCTATGCGGCAGCCTACCTTATTTTTGATAAACTGCATGAGCTCTTCATTTTTATCAATATTGCTGCATGTTATAAGCTCGCTCGGCATAAATCGGCTGAGCTCAGACATTATTTTCTGAGTAAGGCCTTTGCCGGTAAGCTCAGTTAAATGCACAGCGCCTGTAGAGGCGTCGGCAAAGCATACGCCGGCAGCGGTGTTGTTTACCACTACAGCCGCAAGATAATTGTTCCTGCTTTCGTCGAGCATGCTGTCTTCCAGCACCGTTCCCGGCGATATTACGCGTATTACTTCCCTGCGCACAATGTCCTTGCCGGGCTTTGGCTCCTCCATCT
>USGR01000118.1 GCA_900554165.1 uncultured Oscillospiraceae bacterium
CCGTTTAAATATACGCGCTGATGTCCTTTTACATACATCATTTCTATAGACATGTCTTTTAATATAGCCTCTGACTGCTCTGCATTTTGCGGGTCAATTCCGCAGCGCACGGCATAAAGCCCGACTGCGCGGTACAATGCCCCGGTATCAACATATATATACCCGAACCTTTGAGCCGCAAGCTTTGATATCGTACTTTTTCCGGCGCCCGAAGGGCCGTCTATCGCTATATTTATCATTCTACGTCAATCCTTTGTTTTATATAATTTTATAATATGCCGTGATACAGCGGTACTCGCTGCACCGACCATCAGCACTCAATTTAACGCCGGCGTTAACAATTGATTTTTACGCAGACTGACAGCATCACTCATCCGATAAAATATTTTCTCCAGCAGTATAGCCTGTGGAAAAAGCTATTTGCAAATTATATCCGCCGGTATATGCGTCTGTATCCAACACCTCGCCGGCAAAGGCCAGCCCGCGAACCTTGCGCGACTGCATTGTTTTTGGAGCAATCTCTTTTAAATTTACCCCGCCGCGGGTAATAACGGCTTCATCATAGCCTAAATAGTCCTTAACAGTTATTGTCATATCCTTTAGCGTATTAGTCAACGCCATACGATACTCACGCGTCATTTCAGAGGCATTTATCTCCGCCGGTATTCCTGCAAGGCCTATCACTACCGGTATCATCCGGTGAGGCATTAAATCTGTCAGTGCGTTTTCTATATTTTTAGCAGAATATTTGATTAAATCCCTGTTTATTCTATCATACAATTTTTTATTATCAAGTGCCGGTTTTAAATCTATATGAAATTCATATATACCTGATTTCATATCATCTATATGCGCGCTGGCGCTTAATACGAGCGGACCGGATATCCCGTAATGCGTGAAAAGCATCTCGCCAAAGTCGGTAAATATCGCTTTTTTTGCGCCGCGCTTGATAAGCTTTACGGCGACATTTTTAAGCGTCAGCCCCTGCAGCTTTCTGCACCAGCCTTCTATAGCAACAAGCGGGACAAGTGACGGTGTAAGCTCGGTTACACTGTGTCCCGCTGCGCGCGCAAATTTATAGCCGTCGCCCGTTGAGCCGGTGCCGGGATAAGAGAGGCCGCCTGTGCACACTATTACAGCGTCAGAATATATTTTTTCTCCCGCCGGCGTAATTACCCCTTTTACAGTTCCGTCTTCTATTATTATATCTGATATTTCACCCTTTTTATACGTCGCACCTGATTTATCCGCAAATCTTTTAAGTGCATCTACAATGTCCATAGCCTTGTCCGACTGCGGAAACACCCGCCGGCCGCGCTCGGTTTTAAGAGGCACGCCCAGCCTTTTAAAAAAGGCCATCGTGTCGGATGTATCAAAAGCAGAAAAGGCAGAATATAAAAATTTCCCGCCGTGTACTATATTTGCTATCAGTGTCTGCCTATCGCAGTTATTGGTAAGATTGCACCTGCCCTTGCCGGTTATCATAAGCTTTCGGCCGGGACGCGCATTTTTATCATATATTATAACATCCAGTCCTCGCCGCGCTGCACAGCCGGCGGCCATAAGGCCTGCAGCGCCGCCGCCTATAACTATTACTCTGCCTTTCATCTATTTCTCCTATTAATTAGATTTCCTCTTACATTGCATATACTCTTATTCATTGCTCAAGACCGTGCTTTAAATCACTTCAGCTAAAAGTAAAATTTCCACGACAGTAAAGTCTGCGCTGCTGTTAATACTCTGCATAAATCTCAGACAAATTAAAGCCGGCAAATTCTACAAATGGACTCAGCAGATTTAAAGGTACGGCGTCTCACTTACAGCATGCCGGTGTCCGCGCCGCCGTCTTTTGTATATATCCAACGTATGCTGTCGCCGTCCTTTAGCTCATACGCTCCGCAGCTTACGCTTGACTGCGATGTATCGTCGTTTACAAAATAAAGCCATCCGCTCATGGCGCCGTAGTCAAACTCATATATTCCATTTATTCCGGATATATATACAGACTGGCCAATACCTGTGTAATCAAACGTTATTTTGGCCTGGCGCAGAACATATGCTGTGGCGTCAAAAACTGTACTGCCGCTGTTTATTCCCGCCTCGCCCTCGCAGATTATCTCGCCGTCCGGACCTATTACCTGCACCGATGCCTTTCCAATTCCAGCTCCCGGTGAAACGGCGTTTATGCTCTGCGAGCAGGCGCACATTGTAATTAACGCTATTATTAAAAATATACCGACTGTAAATCTGCTTTTTGCCGTATTCATTTCCCTCTCCTAAAAAATTTTATTCAGCATAGGTGCACGCCGAAAGTTAGGATTTATCTGCTTTATTTTCCTTTGCAGATTTTTTATAGCATATTACTCCCGCCGCCGCAAGTACCGCCAGCATTATTGCAATAATAGCTGATGCAGCCGCAATATCTGCCATACCGCTGTCATCTTGAGATGATACATCGTCAAATATGCCGCTGTATGGAGCCTTTCCGCTTTTTACGCCCGACAGCGCCATTAACGCCTGCTCCGTCGCCATAATATCCTCCTCGCTGCTTTTTATATGAGTAAATCCGTCGGCGCATTCGAACTGAAGCAGTGCGTCTACAAGTGAATTGCCGTTTTTTATAAAGCTTTCGTCATATACGTCTCTGCCGCTGCTTATTAGGGCGATTAACGTCTGTGCGGTGGATTCGCAGTTGCTTATACCCATGCTTGACATGCTGCCGTCATCATTTTGTATCGAAGCCAGGTACTCAATTCCCATTGACGCCGCTTTTTCCTCTAATCCGGCTGTCGAAAGCGCCGTAACTGCCATAGCGGTAATATCCGCATCCGGCTCTATGTCCTTTGCAAGCGAAAATCCGCCGTTTTCATGCTGATATTCTATAATCAAATCCGCAAGGGCGTCCTTGCTCCAGCGGACGTCCTCAACACCCGTTTCGCACAGCAATATGAGTGCAAAGATGGGACCGTTTACTCCCGTTTCATATATTTTTTCGCTGTTTAGTATCTCTTCTGCCAGCGACTTATAATCTCCGCCCCTGCCGCTCGCGGCGCAGTTCAGCAAAGCGCTGATTTTGCTTGTAATGTTATCTGAAGCCTTTGCAGAATTATACTCATCCTCAGCAAGCTCTTTTACACTGCCGCTTATATCTGCTCCGGCGCTCAAAAGGGCGAGCGCGCTCCATGCGCCGGGATTATTATTTAAAAATTTTATGGATTTATTTACAGCAGCTTCTATTCTTTCATCATAAATCTTTTCACCGTACTCCGGCGATTGCTGCTCTGACACAGCCTCTTCCTTAGATGTGACTTTCTCAGAAGAAGTTTCCGGCTCAATATTGCTCCCGCCGCTGTTTGAAGACGCACTCGGTGTGTCTATCTGAGAAAGATAAGACGGCGTATGACTGCTTGAGTGTGATGGCTCATACGATGTACTGCCGCCCGACTGGGTATATGCCGACGAGGCCGACGGCTCAGAAAGAGTCGTACTGCTCGTATAGGGCTGGGAGGATATACTGCCGACGGCTGTACTATTGCCGCCGCTTGAAGCATCCGACGGCGAGGAGGAACCGGGCGGATAAACACCATACTGCTCATTTGATGTAAGATATATCCAGTCAAGTCTGTCGCCGGACTTTAATTTATACTGTGCGGCTGATATTGGCGGCGCCATGCCGTTTATCATGTATACCCAGCCGCTCTCAGCGCCGTATGCTCTTTCTTTTAATCCAAACGCCGATTTTACATAGCCGCCGCTTATTTCTGCCTCGGCGCCGTCAAGCTGTGAAAGCACATTTATTGGACTCACTTGCTCATCATAAGTCAGCTCTGTCAGCTCAAGTATATACCTACTTTCAGTATAAGAATATACTGCAACAGTAAAGGACACTGCTGAATAGGCTTGTGATATCACTGTTATTAAATTGGTAAACAGACTTACGGCGACTATCAATGACGCCGCAGCAGCTTTAAAAGCTTTCATATAGTTCACCTTTTTAAGCAATTTTTATCTTAAATCACTGCTTCTTAATTAATCCAATATTAGGCGTTGACAAAAACGCGACCAATGAGCAAATAAAATCCTCCTACCGCGAGCCGGAGCGCAAACACCATTCCGGCAATTATAACGGCAATTCTCTCATATATTATGCTGCGTTTTTAGCACGTGCCGCATATAATGCATCATTACTTGCGCAAAGAAACTTAGACTACAACTTTTTACAGTTTAAGATTATTTTAATTTATCTCAATGGCATCGCGACTTAAGCACAAAAACAAATCGCTTATTATTGCTGTAAAAAGCTACGTTTAATCTTTTTTATTTTATCATAAAATTCTGCTTCTATAAAGACAAAAAAATTCTGCCCATCAGGGCAGAATTTCATATTACTATTAAAATCTTAATATCTTCTTTATCCTAGGATGCAGTGTTCTTATATAC
>USGR01000119.1 GCA_900554165.1 uncultured Oscillospiraceae bacterium
ATATAATATTTTTAGAGCCGCTCCCCCTCTTTAATAAATAGGCTGAGAGCGGGCTTCTACGGCCGAAATTATGTGCATAGCTCAAGTGGGCGCTGCGGGATATTTGTGCTTTTGAAGCGGACTGCTAAATCAGAAGCCGTCTATTGCTGCGGCTATGCTTGGGCACGGCTGCACCGGCATAATTTATTTGCATCGCAAATGATGCTGACAGACCGCCGCATCTTTACATGAGTAACTCCGCAGCTGTGGGGGAATAGAGCGGATTTGCCGCTTTATGTGTGGTGAAAAGGCAGCAAGTGAGCCGAAAGAGATATTGTGCTGTTTATGTTTTCGCATTAAGCGTAAATTTATCGGACTTGCGGCAATAAGCCGTGCAGGCGATTTACTGTATTTTTACATATACGCAGCTCCGTAAGCAGGACGAATAGAGCAAAAGCGGTTAAAGCTGTACGGTGCAAGAAGACAAGCTTTGCGAAAAGATGAGCCGCATCGGCACTTAAAAGCGCCGGCGCGACGGGCTTACAGCACAGAGTGCTGCACACAAAATCAGAATTAAAGATTTATGCAAGCAGCTCGCTGCCGCGACGGGTGATAAAATATATCCATAGTTATCGGCATAGGCAATGATTTGGTAAAAATATGTAAATGCCGTCTGAATAGGCGGTTGTGATTTTAATCATGTTTTAGCTCAAGTATTTAAGCAGATTGGTGAGATAGAAATAATCAATTTTACATATGTAAAGACGCGTATAGCTTGTTAACCTGAAATAAAAGCTGAAGGCGGTGAGCAATATGATAAAACGGCCTGTTGCACTTATAGGCTTAGTTTTCTTTATGTCGCTCATCGCCGTTAATTATATAAGCCTGACGGCGGCGATAATCTGCGGTATAATATCGCTGGCCGGCGGGATTGTTGCAGTGTCGGTAAAAAGGTTTCGCAAGAGGAAGGAATATGCAATATCGCTCTTTTCGGTCACGGCGGCTGTAGCAATGTTTGTAAGTTTTACGCTGATTTTTGTAGAGCCGGTGCAGATGCTCGACGGGCTTAAGCTTCCCGTTACAGGCAGAATTGTCGACGAAATTGAAAGCGACAACGGCAGATATACATATACCATTAAGACTGAGAGCGTAGGCCATGACAAAGCGCCGCAGAAGATAAAGATAAAGGTAAATACATATTCAAAGCTGTATGCAGACATATATGATAAAATAAGCACCACGGTAGAATTTCACGCTATGTCAGACAGCTCAAAACCGTTTAACTACTCTTCTGGAGTATATATAACAGGCTTCATCAGCGGCGGCACTGAGACGAAAGTCGAAAGCGACGGCTACCGTCCTCCGTATTATTACGCGGTAATGCTTAGGCGGTATATGCACAATAAAATCTACGAATATTTGCCAAATGATGAAGCGTCTATAGTGAGTTCGGTCGCCCTCAACATAACCGACGGCATATCAGACGAAGTAAAGACGGATTTCAGGGACAGCGGGATATATCATCAGCTGGCGGTTTCGGGCCAGAACATGGGAATAATAGTACAGTTTTGCTTTTTGCTGCTGCACAGACTTTTAAGCAAGCGAAAATCCGCGCTTATTACTATCGGACCCATTATACTTTTCATGGCCGTTACGGGATTTTCGCCATCGGTTGTGCGTTCCGGCATAATGAATATAATTTATCTGTTGGGCCTCACACTCGGCCGCCGGGCCGACAGCCTCAATTCTCTGGCCGTCGCAGTGATTATAATGTGCCTGATAAATCCCTTTAACGCAATAAATGTCGGACTGCAGCTGTCGGCGTATGCCACTTTGGGGCTTATACTTCTTACAGGACCCATTACGAGATTTTTCCGCAGGGCATATCTTCCAAAATCCAAAAGAGCGCGCCGGATAGTAAAGATGCTGTATTCTTCCACCGCTCAGACGCTCGCGGCCACGCTGCTGCTGATACCCGTGTCGATACTGCAGTTTGGATATATCTCGATTATAGGCATAGTGACAAATTTGCTGACGCTCTACATATCGCTTATAATGCTGGTGCTTGCCGCCTCGCTGCTGGCAATATCGGCTGTCCCCTTTACCGGCTTTATTGTATATCCCGGCATGGTAATAGTCGGACTTATGGCCAAGTATATAATTGCGGTAGCGCATGTTATGGCAAAAATACCATTTGCGACTATACCCACAACTTATCGCTATATTTATTTATGGCTGGCGGGCGCGCTTATACTCACGGCTTTGGCCTTTTTGCTGCATCGTCATAAGGGCGTAATAAAATGGACAGCCATAATGACCTGCGTAGCGTTGGTTTGCGGCACGGTATCTTATGGTATAATATATAAAGACGTCACTCACATAGGCGTGATAAGCGCCGGTTCGGGTCAGATGGTAATGCTGACGCGAGGGAATAAATCTGTACTTATCGGCTGCGGCGGCGATGCATCTGCGGTTTATAATCTCAAGGACTATATGCGCCGACGCGGCATAAGAGAGATAGACACTGTTATAGTACCTGAGCTGGATGAATATTTCAGCGCCAATGCAGCGGAGGTAATGAGCCAGATTGATGCCAACATCCTAATAAGCCCGCCGGATAGCGGCGGAACTCAGCCGCTCTCTTCTCTAAGCATGGAGGGGATTGAAAAAATTGAGCTGACGGGGTACGATAGGATAGACATATTTGAAAATGTGTATGTCTGCTGCAATGCTGACAAAAATTATTCGATACTGCACGCAGGAGATGCCTCTGTGATAATAGCGGGGCCGGGCGCGGACACGGAAAACAGTCCGGCGGACGTGCTGATATGCGGCGCGTCGTTTCCGCAGTCGGTAGAGCTTTACAGCGACGCGGCGGTGATAGTCGGGGCGTCGGCGCGCATAGAGGACAAAGTGTTCAACAGGATGAAAGAGCTGGGTATAGCCGCTTATACGACGGTTGACAATGACATGATAATAGAGATACGGGACAACGGCAATTTTAAGATAAGGCGGGGAATGTAGCATGCCGGCAATAAAAGAAGAAAATTTAAGAGCGCAATTAAAATCCAAATGCTTAAAGCCGGTTTACCTGCTTTACGGGCCGGACGCATATTTAAAGCAGTATTATGCTGAGAAAATAGCCGCCGCCTCTCCGGCAGAGACGGAGAAGCTAAGCGGCGAAAATTTTGACGTATCGGACTTTTTAGACAAGGTGCAGATGCCGGACTTTTCCGGCAACGGGCGCTGCTATGTTATATGCGATCTTGACTTTGAAAAACTGGCAAAGCCTGATTTTGAAGAGATGAAGGTCTTTTTGTCAGAGCCGCCAGACATGGGCGTTACGGTGTTCTGGTTTGATTCCGTAGAGCTTGACTATAAGCGCTCATCAAAGGTAAAGTCGATAATTTCGGCGGCGAATAAGGGAGGCTGCACGGTTTTGCTGGAGCACAGGACCGGCATGTCGCTTGCGAAAGTGCTGTGCGACAGGGCGACAAAGCAGCGCCGCACGCTGCCGACGTCTGAGGCCAATTACATGGTTCAGCGCTGCGGCGACGATTTGCAGCAATTACTGAGCGAGGTGGACAAGCTCTGCCTTTACTGCGACGACGTTATAACAAGGAATGACATAGATAAGATATGTACTGTGTCGGTGACGGCGTCGGTTTACGATATGACGGCGGCAATAGTGTCGGGTAATGCCCAAAAGGCGCTGACGCTTTATAACAACCTGAGATATGAACAGGTGGAAAATATAATAATACTTTCGGTAATATCAAGCGGTTTTGCAGACATATACCGCGCGGCAGCGGCGTCGGACAGGGGTGTGCCTATGGAAAAGGCGGCGTCGGACATGGGTTATGGTGCAATGGGCTGGAAGCTCAAAAACGCCGCGCGTCTTGCACACAACATAAGCGGTAAAAAAATACGCTCGCTTATAGAAACAATAGCGAATACCGACGCTGACATAAAAAGCTCTGGCGTCGATGCAGATATAATAATGGAAACTCTTATAATGTCGCTTATACGGCAGATAAAAGCGGTGTAGAATATGATAACTCTTGACCGGCCCGTAATAGTTGAGGGCAGATACGATAAAATAAAGCTTAAATCTATTATAGATTCCGTGGTGATAGAAACCGGCGGGTTTAATATATTTAAGGACAAGCAGAAGCTTAATATGATAAAACGTCTGGCGGAAAAGACGGGAATTATAATAATGACTGATTCTGATGCGGCGGGATTTAAAATAAGGTCATATTTAAAATCCGCCATACCGGCGGACAAGATTATAAACGTTTATATTCCGGATATATTCGGCAAAGAAAAGCGCAAGGCGCATCCGTCGGCAGAGGGCAAGCTCGGCGTTGAGGGGTTAAAGACGCAGGTGATAATAGAGGCGCTGGAGCAAGCCGGCGCGATA
>USGR01000120.1 GCA_900554165.1 uncultured Oscillospiraceae bacterium
ATCTAAAAAATAAAGTATTTGCAGTATCTAATACTTAAAATATATACAAACGGCATTATATATTTTATAGTGCGTTATAATAAGACAAAAGCATCTAATAATAATATAAATGTTACATAAATACAGGAGATGGGGATAATGAAAATCACGACGTCATATTTTGCCGAAAGCAAGAATAATGGAAATAAAATCACAATGCTAACCGCTTACGATTATACAACCGCTAAATTGATTGACGAAAGCGGCATAGATGCAATACTTGTCGGCGACTCTCTCGGTATGGTAATGCTCGGCTATGACAGCACGCTTCCCGTAACAATGGATGATATGATACATCACGCCAAGGCCGTAGCCCGTGGTGCAAAGCATGCCTTTGTGGTCGCGGACATGCCGTTTATGTCATATCAGGCGTCGGTTTATGACGCTGTTACGGCGGCCGGCCGGCTGATAAAGGAGACCGGCGTACAGGCCGTAAAGCTTGAGGGCGGCAAAAACGTCTGCCCGCAGATAAAAGCTATTACCGAGGCCCAAATTCCCGTAATGGGGCATTTGGGGCTTACGCCTCAGTCAATCAATGCATTTGGCGGATATAAAATACAGGGCGTAGGCTACGAGAGCGCCAAAAAGCTTATAGATGATGCGCTTGCCGTCCAGGAAGCCGGAGCCTTTTCAATAGTATTTGAGTGCATTCCAGCGCCCTTAGCTGAATTTGTAACAATGCTGCTCGACATCCCCACAATAGGTATAGGCGCTGGCAGCGGCTGCAATGGGCAAGTGCTTGTTTATCAGGACATGCTCAGCATGTACGACGGCGTAAAGCCACGATTTGTAAAGCAGTTTGCAGATATTGGCTCGGCTATGCGCACCGCCTTCGGCGATTATAAAAATGCCGTTCAGACAGGTGAATTTCCTGAGGAAAAGCACACCTATAAGCTCGACAACGATATTTTAAGGAAGCTTATGGCGGAATATTCTCAAAAAAGCAGATAATTATTTTGACAAAAAATACGCTGGCATATTTATCAGGCTTAATTAAATGCGCCGTCACAAATCGATTTTGTTTTAGACGCCGGAAGCTGTAAAGCGCATACAAGGCCGAAAATATTACCTACAGCGGCGGCGGTGCAAGCATCCATATTAGTCTAAACAATTTAAATCCAAGCAATGTATTTTAAGGGAGATTAAATATAATGCATAAGTAAAAACCGTAAAGGAAGCAAAAGAAATAACAAGAAAATGGGCGGCAGAGGGGCTGAGCATAGGCCTTGTTCCGACAATGGGATATCTTCATGAAGGGCATCTCAGCCTAATAAAAGAATCTGCTAAGAATAATGATAAAACCTGCGTCAGCATATTTGTCAATCCCATTCAGTTCGGCAAGAACGAGGACTTTGGCAGCTATCCGCGTGATATAGAGCATGACACTGCGCTGTGCGAGAAAAGCGGTGCGGATTTGGTCTTCTGCCCCGCGGCGGAGGAGATGTACCCAGACGGATTTTGCAGCCATATTGAAATATCCGGCCCGGCTGAGGGATTGTGCGGTGCGCGACGTCCCGGGCATTTTAACGGAGTATGCACGGTTGTCATGAAGCTGTTTAATATAATGAATCCATCCCGCGCATATTTTGGCCGCAAGGATGCGCAGCAGCTTGCCGTTATTCGTCAGATGGTAAAGGACTATAACATGGATGTTAAAATAGTAGGCATGCCCATTGTACGCGAGGATGACGGCCTTGCGAAAAGCTCTCGCAACACCTATCTCAGCAGTGAAGAGCGCAAAGCGGCGCTATGCCTGAGCCGTGCATTAAAAGCGGTAAAATCGCTTTTTGACAGCGGCGAGAGAAATTCTGATATTTTAAAGCATGCAGCTGAAAAAATTATAAAGGACGAACCATTATCCAGAATTGATTATATCGAAATAGTTGATATAATAACAATGAAGCCGATAAGTGAAATTAAATCCAATGCGCTTTGTGCGCTCGCGGTATACATCGGACGTACAAGACTTATAGACAACATCGCCCTGGAGGTAAACCCATGAATATAACTTTGCTGAAAAGCAAGCTTCATCGCGCTACCGTCACCGAAGCCGACCTCAACTATGTCGGCAGCATTACCATAGACGAAGAACTGATGAAAGTATCTAATATAGTGGAATATGAAAAAGTGCAGATTGTAAATATAAACAACGGCCACCGTTTTGAAACATATGTCATAGCCGGCCGGCCGGGCAGCGGAATAATGTGCCTTAACGGCGCGGCGGCGCGCATGGCGCAGGTTGGCGACAAGATTATAATTATGAGCTATGCATCAATGACTCCAGAGGAAGCAAAGTCGCATAAGCCGACAGTTGTACTGCTTGGGGAAAATAATAAGGTGTGCGGCGTTACTAACGGAGAAAAGCACGGTCCGCTTAACGCAGAATAATATTGATTAGAAATTGCTTTTATTTTTAATCGCACTTTGACATAAAATAGGAATTGCGCTAATTTAGCTATATAAAATTTCTCTTATTGCCTTTATCTCCTGCTGATATTGTATAATCTGAAATATTACTTTAAAAAGCACATGCACGTTTAGTTTTAACGGTATTCATAATTAAGCAATTACGTCATATTCCTTAAAAAAAGCCGGTCTTTTTATTAAGACCGGCTTTTTAACATTTATACTTTGCTCTGCATATAATTATCTTTATTATCTCTCAATTTTACGGCCGCATTTTTTGCAAAATATTGTATCTGTGCTTGCCTTGTCTCCGCATACTTGGCAGCTAATATGTGCACAAGCTATTAGCAAGACGACGGCAGCGTTATTTAGCTGCATGGCTCTGAAAATTGCAAGTTTCCAATTTATCTGAAAAAACTGCAGGCCGAAGCATAACGATATAGCTGCAAGCACCGAGCATAGTATGACTTTAAGTATTTTTACTTTTTTATCGCTCAACGGTTTGCTATAGAATATATAAATCAAAATCAGTGCTGATATTGTCAGAGCGGCGCCTATATTTAATTCGGTCGGAACTAATGCATCAGCAGAAAAATTAAAATCATAGCAAATAAAACTTTCTGTTTTTCCCATAATAGCGCCATGATATAAAGCAGCGGCAAAAATTAAGTCGCATATTAAATGTGCCGATGCGTAAATAAATCCTAATATACAGGCCATTCTTTTTTTATTCTTAGCTGTTAATAATGCATAGGCTACCACCGCGGCAAATTTGGCAATACCCAAAACCAAGCCAATCAATGAGCTTGCTGCTGCCGCTATCATCTCCCAGAACGCAAGAACCATCATTATTACAAGTACCTGGTTGCTGCTGCTCCATGGCTGCACTGACTGCTTCAAGCCATGCACTCTCCCTTTTTCCAAATATCTGTATTGGAACTATTTTTACAATGCTCGCCCACCATTTTAAAAAGCACAATTATGGATAACTAAAAATAAACGCCCTGCTGCAGCCGTTAAAAATTATAATATCAATCAATATAATGGCAGTAACATTCGATTTAAATGCCGAAATATTTATTCTTAGTAAGGTTAGCCTTTTGAATCGGGAAACACGCAAGATTGAATGTAAATTTTTAAATGCCTCGCCAGGGCAATTAATATGCAGAATATCATGAAGTTGGCTATTAAAAAGTAATATTTATGCATATTCGTGGTTTTCTGACATATTCTCAGCAAGGCATTGAAGCCTATCCATGGATTTGTCCGTTTGTTTATACACTACTACGGTTTAGTCCGTCTTCAACTCTATTACATGCCTCATTATCTTATTGCCAAATTCTCGCAGAGAATAACTCTTACATTTTCATATCTTTTGATTCTGCTATTTTTCACCGTTTTTGCAATACATATTTGAGAAAGTAAAATGAATATTACTCCAAAAATTTAGCATATTATTAATATTCAGCAAATGCGTTTTTAAAAAATAACGTTTTCTTCGCTTTTTTTAACACAGTTTTCTGCTAAATATTACCTTTTTCATTTAAAATTATCATTATTATACTCAATATATTAAGCATAGTCAAGTAATTAAGTATGTTAAACTCTACTTGGTGATATAATTGATAAGTTATGAGCCGTTTTATAACACGCTTTTAAAGAAAGGCGTGACTGAATATCAGTTGATTTTTAAACAGGGATTTTCAGCTAATACAATACATCGAATTAAGCATGGTAAGGCAATCAGCACTACTACGCTGGATGCTTTATGCTATGTACTGAACTGCGAAGTGGAGGATATTATAAAGCATATTAAAGAATAAATTTATTTTGTCAATTAAAGCTTTATTTTTATATTATTTTGCTTTATTGCTTATGCTTAAAATATATAAAAGCCGCCTACTTATGTAAGCGGCTTTTCAATTTTTTCTTATAGTATATAAT
>USGR01000121.1 GCA_900554165.1 uncultured Oscillospiraceae bacterium
GCGCAAGTTTTTCATTGCCGTAAACCTTATCGAGCCTTGCTTTTTCAACATTTAACATCTTGCCCCAAAGCGGCAAAATTGCCTGATAGTTTCTGTCTCTGCCCTTTATGGCCGAACCGCCGGCGCTGTCGCCCTCGACTATATATATTTCTGTGATACTTGAATCATCAGATATGCAGTCGGCAAGCTTTTCCGGCATTCTTACACGCGAAAGCCCCGTCTTGCTGCGCTGCAAATCCCTTGCTTTTTGCGCCGCTTCCCTTGCATTGGACGCCGCCATCGCCTTATCTATTATAATCCTTGCTGTTGTAGGATTATCTTCTAAAAACTGCGTTAGCTTTTCCGTCATTATGGAATTTACCAGCGTACCCATAGACGTATTGCCAAGCTTGGCCTTTGTCTGCCCCTCAAACTGAGCATTCTTAAGCTTTACGGATATTATGGCTATAATACCCTCCTGAACATCTTCGCCTTTTAAATTTGCATCATTCTCTTTTAAAATTTTAAATTTTCTGGCATAGTTGTTGAGCACCCTTGTGAGAGCCGTTTTAAAGGCCTGCTCGTGCGTGCCGCCGTCGACCGTATGAATATCGTTGGCAAAACTTACTATTTTCGTATCATAACCATTATTGTACTGAAAAGCTATTTCCGCCATGTCGTCGGTATTTTTGCCCTCAATATATACAATATCATCATGCAGAGCTTCTTTTCGGCTCTTTTCAAGCAAAAATTCGCAGTAGCTTCTTATACCGCCTTCGTAATGAAGCACATCTGTACGCTTTTCTTCATCCTCACGCGTATCAGTGAGCACAATCTTAACCCCGGCGTTTAAAAAAGCCTGCTCTCTCAGCCTTGTAAGCAGCGTATCATAGCTGTAATGAGTTGTATCAGTAAAAATTTCCTCATCCGAGCGAAATGTTACGGTAGTACCCGTCTCATTTGTCTCTTCGCCCTTTTGCAGCTCATATTCAGGATTTCCCCTCTTAAACCGCTGGCGGTATACGTTTTTGCCATCCCTTACCTCTACCTCCAGCCATTTTGACAAAGCATTAACAACCGACGCACCAACACCATGCAGTCCGCCGGATACTTTATATCCGCCGCCGCCGAATTTGCCGCCGGCATGAAGTGTTGTAAATACAACCGTTACAGCAGATATTCCCATTTTCGGCTGAATGCCTACAGGTATGCCGCGGCCGTTGTCTGTAACCCTTATTACGTCATCGTCAAGTATTTCTACCTTTATCTCGTCACAGTAGCCAGCAAGCGCTTCATCTATAGCATTGTCCACTATCTCATATACCAGATGATGAAGGCCTCTTTCGCCGGTCGAGCCTATATACATGCCCGGACGCTTTCTTACCGCTTCAAGACCCTCAAGCACCTGTATTTGGGTGGAATCATATTTCTGGCCCGAAACCGGTGTGTTTTTCTCCATGTTTATAATCAGCCTCCATTTATTTTTTATTAAATCTATATATTCTACGTAAAAGTGTTGACGTCGATATCTGAGATATATATACATATAACCCGCTTTTGCCGTTTTTCATATCACACACTACAAAGGATTTCGGCAGCTCGTCCGTTATATTTATAACATTGCCGTCTTTTTCAGCCTTTGACAAAAACGCACGGGTGTTTTTAGATATTGTGGAAGTGTCCAAATCAAATATCCCAACTATATCTTTTATATTTACCGATATATCTTGACCTAAATGCAGATACATGTAATTTTCCCCTTAATCAATAAGCCGGCCGCCGGAAATTTTATATCGATTTCCATCCGACATGCGAAGCACCTGCGATAAATCGCAGCAGGTTATAAATACCTGCCAATTTTTTATATGATTTAGTATATAATCCTGCCGATTCTCGTCAAGCTCGCTCATAACATCGTCTAAAAGAGCTATGGGCTGTTCGCCAAACGCCTCTTTTATAATTGACGCTTCGGCAAGCTTTAATGCTATCGCTGCAGAGCGCTGCTGACCTTGTGAGCCATACATTCTCGCTGAAAGCCCATTTATTTCTATAGCTATGTCGTCCCTGTGAGGACCGACGGATGTAGTACCGTTGTTTATATCTTCATTTCTTGAGCTTTTAAAGCTTTCTCTAAGTCTTATATAAATATCTTTTTCACTGCTTAAATCTTCACAAATAACCTGAGGAGAATATTTTATAAGTATTTTCTCAGCCATACTGGAAATCCCATCATATATTTCTTCTGCATAGCCGGAAAGTTTATTTATATATTTCTCCCTGAGGCGCATAATTTTTGCGCCGTAATGCGAAATTCTATCTTCAAATGCTTCTATCATATCAAACAGCTCAGAATGCCAGCGTATATCCCTAAGCACCGCATTGCGTTGCTTTAAAGCCCTGTTATATTCTCTAATAACCGCTGAATATCTCGGCATTATCTGCGATATTGCATTATCTATAAATTTTCGACGCGCCTGCGGTCCGTCGGTTATAAGCATTAAATGATTGGGTGAAAATACAATAGCCTGAAAATTTTCAGAAAGCCCTGATATTGGGAATATATTTACACCATTAAGCATCGCCGTTCGGTTTGCTTCTATGTAAAGATTTATTGTCTGCTCACGGCCCTGTGCTGTAAATTCAGCATCTATCTCAGATTTTTCCGTATCAAATTTTAAAAGCTCGCAGTCCTTTGCGCCCCTAAATGATTTTGCGCCGCTTAACATCCATATTGCTTCTAATATATTTGTCTTGCCCTGTGCGTTTTCACCGTATATTATATTTATTTCACTGCAGGGATTAAGCTTTAACTGGCTTATATTTCTATAATTTAATAAATTAAGGCCGTCAAGCTTCATTTGAAACCTCTATTTCTGAGCCTGAACAGCTTACAATGTCGCCCGACCTTATTTTTTTGCCGCGCATTGTACAGACCTCGCCGTTTACCAAGACTTCGCCGTCCTGTATAAGCAGCTTGGCCTCACCGCCGGTTAATACCATTCCGCTGTATTTTAAAAGCGCGTCAAGCTTTATAAAATCTGTATTTATAACGATTTTTTTCATTTTTCTACCCTGTAAAAAATATCTCCATATTCAGCATTATACTGCCGACCTGCGAATAACGAAATATATTATAATTCGTTAAAAATCCCGCAAATACGGCAGTTATAATATTCAATATTAAAATTACATGTTGCCTTTCAACCTTACGGGAAGAACTAAGAATATAAATTCTTCTCCATCTTTAGGCAATATTTTTATAGGCGATACAGGACCGGAAAGCTCTATTTTTATTTCATCGCAATCCGATGCAGCGCGCAGCGCATCAAGCAAAAAGCGATTGTTTACACCAAGCTCTATTCTGTCGCCTTTTATATCCGCTGATACTGAATCAACGCCGCGGCCCCTTGCCGTTACGCATGACGCTTTTATAAGATTATCATCGAATATGCATCTCACCGGGCTTTTATCCTGCTCAGTTATCATAAGCGATATGCGCTCAATGCAATCGATAAGCTCACGTGTCTTAACCGTAACAGTCGTTACAGCCGATGCGGGGATAGCGCTTCTATAATCCAAAAATTCGCCTTCGAGCAAACGCGATATTATGCTGTAATCACCCGTATCAAATATTATATGACGGCCGCCAAGCTTAATATTTATCTTTTCTTCATCAGCGCCTATAAGCTTGCTTATCTCGTTAAGCGTTTTTCCCGGAACAACAAAAGAGGCGCTTTCCATACCGGATACATTTTCAGTCCTTATTGCAAGCCTGTATCCATCTACTGCTACAAGCCTTATGCTGCTGTCGTTTATTTCAAATAAAATTCCGGTATGTACAGGTTTTGAATCATTCTGAGACACTGCAAATATTGTCTGCTGTATCATGCTCTTAAGTATCTCGCCGGAAATTTCTGCATTCTTTCCATTATCTACAACCGGCATGTCAGGATATTCTTCATCAGCAAATCCCATTACCGAATATTCTGCTTCACCTGATTTTATAAGCACTGTATATTTATCGTCGCATTCAAGACTTACTTCTTCACCCGGCATGCGGCGAGTTATATCTGTGAGCAGTTTTGCGTTTATTATAACTGCCCCTTCTTTTTTTATATCTGCATTTATACTCGTTTTTATGCCCATCTGCATATCATAGCCGCTTAGCGTGAGTGTATCGTCTTTTGCACTTAAAAGTATGCCTTCAAGGGCAGGTATGGTCGATTTTGACGGTACAGCACGCTGTACTACTGAGCAGGCCTCGCTCAGCTTCTCCCTGTTGCATTTCAGTATCATAATTTTATGGCCTCCTTTTTCCGTTTGATTTTTTTAACTTCTGCGTCCTATAAATATATATTAATTATTAGTATTAGTATTTCTTTGTATGTCAGTGCCGGGAATAGGAGTAG
>USGR01000122.1 GCA_900554165.1 uncultured Oscillospiraceae bacterium
GCGCTTGTCTTTAAGCAGCTCCGGCACCTCGCCGTTTGCTATTTTAAGAGCAAGCCCCTCAGCAATAGCGGTTTTACCGACGCCTGGTTCGCCTATAAGGCACGGGTTGTTTTTAGTGCGCCGGCTGAGTATCTGAATTACACGCTCAATTTCAGTGGCCCTGCCTATAACAGGGTCAATTTTGCCGGCTCGCGCTTCGGCGGTTCAATCGCGGCCGAACTGGTCTAGTGTCGGAGTCTTGGCTTTTGCACTGCCGCCCTTTGAGTCTTTCTGAGAGATGGGCGAAGAATCGCCGCCCGGCGCCGCACCGATTGCTTTAAGCGTATCGTTCATAACGTCTCTGCCGCTTACGCCGGCCTCAGCAAGGAACCTGACTGCATAATTGTCGCCTTCCTCCATAATGCCCATGAGCAGGTGCTCGGTGCCGACAAACGAACAGCCGAGACTGCGGGCAGTGGCAATAGCTATTTCAATTATTCTCTTAGCGCGCGGCGTAAGGTCGTCAGGCGTCAGCTTTGTAGGCATTCCTTTGCCCACGGCGGATTCCAGCATATCTTCAATAGTCTCCTGCGTTATGCCGCGGCCGTTAAGGACGGTATAAGCAAGTCCGCTGCCTTCTTTAAGCAGGCCTATAAGTATGTGTTCGCTTCCTATATAGGTGTGTCCGAACTTCTGTGCTGATTCAATCGCAAGATTAAGCGCGTTGTTGGCTTTTTCAGTAAATCCGTTAAATTTATACATACAATTCATTCCCTTCAGAGTGATATTATCTTAAAATATTTTTAAACGACTAGTAATAATCAAGTCCTTTTTATTCCTGTTAAATTTCTGAAGTATTCCATGCCACAAATAATTGGATGTTAATTGCTGTGGCTTTAAATATTTCTGTCTTTTTATGACAAAGCTTTTCTTATAATTTCTGTGCGCTTATTGTCGCGCTCCTGAGTGCTTGCCGCTTCTGTCATAACAGTGAGATTTGCCGGCTGGGTGTCGATGCACAGCGCATTGAGAGTGTCCAAGCTAATGTCATTAATTAGTCCGCATGCTATTCCCAACCGCACATCGGACAAAAGCCCTATGCTTTCTTTGGTGTCCATTATGCGTGCATATTTAAGGGTACCGAGCGAGCGGAATATCCTGTCCTCAACCGTAGGATTTTTGATAAGCGTACGTCTGTATGAGCGCTCCTGTTCCATAATCTGCGTGGCTATAGACTTAAGATTGTTTATAGCCGATTCTTCAGAGATGTCCAGCGTAACCTGATTAGATATCTGGTACATAGCGCCGAGCGGTGAGCTGCCCTCGCCATACGTTCCGCGTATGGTAAGCCCTATTTTGGCAATAGTGGTCATTATCTGATTTAAAAGCCCCGCAGACTGTATAGCCGGCAAATGCATCATAACCGACGCCCTAAGCCCGGTGCCTAAGTTTGTAGGACACTCGGTAAGAAATCCAAGCTTTTCGTCAAAGGCATAGTTTAGGTGTGAGTCGAGTATCCTGTCAACTTTGTCGGCTATCTTGTAGCATTCGTCTAAATCAAAGCCGGGCCGCATTACCTGTATCCTGATATGGTCTTCTTCACCCAGCATTATGCTTATAGTCTCGTCGTCTGAGATTATCAAAGCCTTTGCCGTGCGGTCTTTTATAAAATCTGGACTTACAAGCCTCTTTTCCGTCATTGCCATAGCCTCAATGTCGCTTAGCTCAGACATATCAATATATCTGAAATTAAATGTTCCGTCGCTCAGCAGAATATCCTTAACCTTTTGGTTAATTTCCATCTGCTGCTTTTCGGATATGCGGCAGGGAAAGGGGTAGGAATCTAAGTTTCTTGCAAGCCGCACGCGTGTAGAAATAACCGTGTCGCCGCACGGACCCGATTCTTTATACCATTTTGAGTTTGTCATTTTACTCATCCTTTCCTTTATCGGCGCTGCCGGACTCGTTGCTTTCATATGAGCTTTCGTCTGCGATATCTGGTGAATTTTTCAGCGCGGATATCTCATCTCTTATTTTAGCGGCATCCTCATATCTCTGCTCGTCAACCGCCTGCTTAAGCTGAGTTTCAAGATTTTTAAGCTGTGCTTCTTTTTTGCTTTCATCCGTCACCTTTGATACCTTGCCCAAATGTTCAAGCTTGCCGTGAATTCTGCTCAAAGTAGGCAGCAGTTGGTCGTAGAAAGTGGTATAGCACTGCGGGCATCCGCAAAGTCCGGTTTTTGCAATATCGTCAAAGCTTATGCCGCAGCCGGGACATCTTTTTACCATTGCCTGTGATTCTATACCCGTAAGTCCGTCGCTGAACAGACTGCCGAACAGGCTGCCAACTCCGAAGTTCATAAAGCTGCCTAAATCGTTTGTCATGCCGAGTGCTTTTGCGCACTCGCTGCAAAGATGATATTCCTGAGTATTTCCGTTTATAGTTCTTTTAATATGTGTTGTAGCAGTATTCTTTTTACAATTTTCACAAAGCATAATAAAACCTCCTAAAGTTAAACTTGCGTAAGCAGCATGTGCTTAAATATCTGCGCTCTGACGGCGTCTCTGCCTTGAGTGGGTACAGACGCATAGCATTTGTCGGAGAGCGCTGTTTTCATAAGTACGGCTGCTTCTCTTGAAATAATACCTCGCTGATATAAGCTGTCTATAATGGCATATGAGCTCGACTGGTCAATTTTTTCGCCAATAGAATTTACAATATGCATTATAGCCATGGCGGGGGAAGAGGATATTCTTCTTATTCTAATATACCCGCCGCCGCCTCTCCGACTTTCGACTATAAAGCCCTGCTCAGGTGTAAAACGGGATGTAAGCACATAGTTTATTTGGCTTGGTACGCAGCCAATACGCTCCGCTAAGTCGTTGCGTCTGATTTCAGCAGTACCGTCGGAGCTCTCCAGCATATTCATAATCAATCCTGCAATTTCATCGCTTAGTCTCATAGCATTCCCTTCCTTTTATTTGTATGTGCGGCCGCTTACGGTAATTATCGGCTGTATGCTTTTTTCTGTTTCTGATTAACATTATATTTATTTGGTCAGTAAAAGTCAAAGTCAGTAAAAGTCAAAAAGAGTTTATCATAAGCTGATTTTTTAAAATATCTCTCAATTTCTGCTGTTTACAATAAATTTTAAGGATTTTCTTTAAATTTCATATTATGGCTTGCGAATATAAATTTGGGATTATAAAATCGACTTTGCCAGTGCATAAATCAAAGCTTTATCTAAGCTGTACATGCTGTGCTGAAGAGGGCGATGACCTGCTTATTAATTATACGATGATATCGCGGCAAATCTTAGATAAAATTGGGAAATTTAGGCGGATAAAATAAATTTCCAGATTAAAAATATTATTGTCCTCTTTTAAATAATGTAAGCCAAATAAATTTTTATAACGCCAATGTCTTATATAAACAAGCGGCATATCATCCACAAAAGCAGATGCAAAGCAGAATATGAGATTATCAAAAATAAAGTAGTTAGTAGTTCATAACGTAAAATTACTTGATGCAGCGGCGCGATTGTAAATGTGTAGCATAAAAGCGGGCTTGCGGCATTAGAGCCAATAAGTCAAATTATTTTTCTGATTAATTAGTAACCAAACCTTGAGTTTCACCATAATATAGGGTGAACAACGAAGGGAGGTATTAGTTAATGGGCAATCTGTTTGGAGGCGGCTGTGGTAGCGGTAACTGCTGCTGGATCATAATATTGATACTCATACTTTGCTGCTGCTGTGGCAATAACGGTTGTGGAAGCAACAATGACTGCTGCTGCTAATATTTTCACTTTAACTCAAAGTAGATAAAGGTTCTGCGCAGTCCTAAAAACATAAACGCCATCCGTAAATTCGGATGGCGTTTGTCCTTTTAATAAAGCTTTATCGTCTGTCTAAGGGAAGAGAACTGATATTTTTCGCTGTAAAAGGAGAATAGAAACAACAGTATAACGCATCTTAATTTAATTCATTAGAATTCTGTCCGCATGTTTCCATTATAGAGATGCAAGCCTATATTCCCTTTGCAAATAAAAGCGGCTGTGCCGGCAAAAAAGTCACGCAGGAATGTAAGAGAAGCAATATAGTCCTGCTAATCAATATCTTCGTCTGCGAGTCTGTTCCTGCTGCCGCTGCCGCTGCTGCTCCCTTTGGCGCTCGCGCTGCCTTGCCAGCCGCTGCGCCTGACGCTGCCGGCTCCGCTGAATAGTGCGCAGCGTAATTATAAGCAGTATAAGTATAAGTATTATTATAACTATTACCCTAAACCATGTAAGAGCAGAGATATCCTTTATACCCGATAAAACATATAGAACCATGCTGCGGTCGACGCTGCTGCCGGCTATAAGCGGGACTTCGGCAATCTTCTCTTCTGCTA
>USGR01000123.1 GCA_900554165.1 uncultured Oscillospiraceae bacterium
GTGTAATATAAAAATATATTCCGACAAAATGCTGCCGGCCTGCAGGCATATAAAAGGGGGTTAATTATGCCTAAAAGCAAAAAAGAGGCGATGCTAGGCGCGCTGGAAAGCCTCAGCTCAGCATTAGACATACCTGCAGGTACGCTGACAAAGGGCGCGCAGATAGTGCTTTCGTCAAACAGGGAGGCGACAATAGAGGGCTGCAAGGGCGTGCTTGAATACAGCGACGATAAAATAAGACTAAGCACGGGCAGCTCAATAATAAGGTTTACCGGCAGCGAACTGGAGATAAAATCGCTTTCGCCCGGCCACGCCGCAGTAAAGGGCTTTATAGTAAGCGTAGAGTTTGAAAATTAACGCTCTAAATAAAAAATAAGTCGGCCAATACACAGCTGAAATGATTTGAGCTTAATTATGCACGATGGCAGCTTATATCAATTTAAGACCGGGCGCAAAAAGTTGCTTTGCTTGTTAATCGGCGCATTTGAACGGCCTCCATCAATCCTGACGGACGAAAAACGGAGTAAACGCTTTAACGCGAGCTATAAAGTCCGCACATTGGCAAAATAAAAGCATAGGGGCAGAAAATTACAGCGATTGCTCATTTGGGGCAGATTTAATTTGTTTGTACCATCGGCGGGCGCATGTCATTATGCTTTTCGTCATTGAGCGGCTAAGATATTCTGCTGACTAATACAAGCGGAGCTCTTTGAATTGCCGGCTTATCTGCAATGTGCCGGAGATAATATTTGTGTATATTATTCTGCACAGATTTTTAATGCCCGGCATCTGTCAGTCAAATTTCGTGTAATTTATACTATGGATAAAAAAGCGGCATTGCAGTTTTAACTATCAGATTTTAAAAATCGTCCGAAGCTGATATGATGTGATAATCTGTTATGCATTGACGTCTGCAAATAAGTACAGATGTGGAAATCTTTATAAAAACTAATAATGCAGACAGAGGGTTAAAATATGTTTATAATCCGCCTTTTAAGGTTTTTGCTTGGATATGTAAAATTTGAAGCGACGGGAGTTTTTTGCGAGCGGTTTATTAACCTTTGCTCATATAACGGCATAAAAATATGGGGAATAATAAAAAAGCAGGAGAAAATTTGCGCATATATACTGGCAAGGGACTATAAAAAGCTGCGCAGAATAGCAAAAAAAACATTAATGCACCCGCGCGTGACAAGAAGATACGGCCTGCCCTTTATATTGCGCAAGTTTAGAGCACGCAGCGGGCTGTTTGCCGGTGCCGCCGTCGCCGCAGTGCTGATATACACGCTCTCGCTTTCTGTGTGGAATATACAGATAGAAGGCAATAACAGAGTAGAGACGGCGGAAATACAGGCGGTGCTGAAAAGCTTAGGCATGACCGAGGGCGTCCGCCGAGACGAAGTGGATACGGAAAAAATTCGGCACGAGCTGCTGCTAAGCATGCCGGAGCTGTCATGGGCAGCGGTTAATCTTAACGGCACCAGCGCCGTAATAGAAGTGAGCGAAGCCGAGCCGACGGATACGAATAAGGACATTACTCCCTGCAACATAGTGGCTAAAAGCGATGGTAGAATAGTTAGCGTAGACGTTTACAAAGGCTTGTCAAATATAAAAGAGGGCGACGCCGTCGTCAAGGGAGACCTGCTTATAAGCGGAGTAGTTGACCACCTAAACGGCACGGCAAGCTTTCTGCACGCCTCCGGCAGTGTAATTGCAGAAACGGAAAGCGAGATTAGCGTGCGAGTGGATTATAATCAGGTTAAAAAAGTACGTACCGGCAAGGTAAAAACAAAACGAGTCCTTACATTTTTAGGTATAGAAATTCCTCTCTACTTGGGAAGCGAAAAAGACGAATATGAGCTGGAACTAAGCAGCTGGACCATGAATATCGGCGGAGTAAATATGCCGGTAAAAATCAACACAGGCAATTTCTATTTTGTAGAAAACGTAGGCGTGACGTTAACTGAAGATGAGGCGTTAAATCAGGCGCGTCAGCAGATAGAAGAGATAGAAAAATCGAGATATCAAAGCGCAGAAATACTGGAAAGGCAGGAATTTGTACAATATGACGAAAAAGGTCTTATATTGACGGTGAAATATCTATGCCGAGAGAACATAGGAGTTGAGGAAAGCATATTGATAAATGACACAGAATGAGTTAAAATATGTATAGATGTTACAAAAACTTATAAGAATTATAGAGTACCTGATAAAAAAGGAGAATGTATGACAGAAGCGACTGTTGAAACAAGCAGTATGGAAGCAACGTTGGGATTGTTTGGGAATTTCGATGAAAATATTAAACAAATAGAAAAGGCGCTGGATGTATCAATATTTCTTCGCGGGAATGAGATAAAGATAACGGGCGAGGCGGACAATGTAAGTGCTGCCACACGTGCGGTTACAACGCTCATGCAGATGATATCGCGCGGGGAAAGCATAAGCGAGCAAAGCGTAAGATATGTTTTGTCCTTGCTTGAGGACGGAAAAGAGGGCGAGCTTACACAGCTTTCGGGCAGCGACTGCATATGCATAACAACAAAAGGCAAGCCGGTAAAGCCCAAGACATTAGGGCAGAAAAAATATATAGAGGCAATAAGCAATAATACTATAGTATTTGGCATAGGCCCTGCGGGTACAGGTAAAACGTATTTAGCGGTGGCTATGGCGGTAGCGGCATTCAGAGAAAAGCGTGTAAGCCGCATAATACTGACACGTCCGGCGGTAGAAGCCGGAGAAAAGCTTGGCTTTCTGCCGGGCGATTTACAGCAAAAAATCGACCCATATCTTCGGCCGCTGTACGACGCACTGTTTGACATGCTGGGCGCTGAAAGTTTTCAGAAATATCAGGAAAAGGGCGCAATAGAGGTTGCGCCGCTGGCATATATGCGCGGCCGGACGCTGGACGACAGTTTTATAATACTTGACGAGGCTCAGAACACGACGCAGGAGCAGATGAAGATGTTTCTTACTCGTCTGGGCTTTAACTCCAAAATGGTTGTGACCGGCGACATAACGCAGATGGATTTAGGCGAGGGCAAAAAGTCAGGTCTTGTGGAGGTAGTAAAGATACTGAAAAACGTGGACGATATTTCCATAATAAGACTGACGGATAAAGATGTTGTAAGGCACAGACTTGTGCAGGACATAATTAAAGCGTATGAGAAATATTATGAAAGGGGGAGACAGCGTGGATAAAGTAAAGGTACAAATAATAGACGAACAGAAAAAGGTAAAAATTCCTACAGGTACACGCATGTTGATAAGGAGATGCTGTAACGCAGCAATCACGCTTGAAGAGCTCACCGGCTCATGGGAAGTGAGCGTAACTTTGGTGGATGATGAGATGATAAGGGAGATAAACTTAAAGCACCGCAATGTGGACATGCCTACAGATGTGCTGTCATTTCCCATGGGTGAGAACGGTCAATATGACGTAGACCCTGAAACGGGCGCAAAGATGCTTGGCGATATTGTAATATCAGTTCCAACGGCGATAAAGCAGGCTCGCAAATACGGGCATACTTTCCGCCGTGAAATAGGATATTTAACTGTACACGCAATGCTGCATCTTTTAGGGTATGACCACGAATCAAAACTCGACACGATGAAGATGCGGGAAAAGGAAGAGAATATAATGAGCATGCTTGGCCTGCCGAGAACCGTTTTAACCGGCATGGAGGATTTATAATCGTCTGGCAGGGCCTGCTGCAATAATACTTCGGCGAATGGCGGAGACATTAAATATCTGTTGTGATTGAGACTTGCCTGCATAGTTTTAATCTTTAATGGCGCTGTGTTGCCGACTTAGCATGCGGCGTATTGCCGCAGCCGGCGTGGACATCCGAAAAATTAATCAGCAGCTGTTTAAACTGCCTGTACTTTACGTATGTAGTAAAAAGGAGCACCGCCGTTTAATGATATAACGCTGGCAGCGATACGCAGGCAATTTATTGAATATTGTGAATAAACGGGACGTTAATTTATTAAAACGGCAAAACGGAGGGCAGATGAAAGAGCAGAAATCTATCTTTATAAGCATAGTAGGGCGTCCGAATGTGGGAAAATCATCGCTGATGAACTATATGTGCGGGAAAAAGATATCCATAGTGACGGACAAGCCGCAGACGACGCGCACGCGCATAATGGGTGTTTTAACAAAGGATGAAACGCAGCTTGTATTTCTCGACACACCGGGACTGCATAAGCCCAAAACTGGTCTTGGCGAGCACATGGTCAAGGCGATTAGCGAAGGCATGTCGGGCGTAGACTGCTGTATTTTGGTCGCATACGCCGGCTCGGGCGTTTCACCTGCAGAGCTTGAGATTATAGAGCGGCTTAAAGAACGGCACATAAAG
>USGR01000124.1 GCA_900554165.1 uncultured Oscillospiraceae bacterium
GCAGTTTTAAGCGAGAAGGTTTTCGCGCGGACAATGCATAAATTTTTACCATACTGCCGTATGGCAAAAATTTTAACGCAGTCTGCGCAGAAAGAAGCCACTGAAAATCATATTGTGTTCGACGCCTGGCAGCTAAAACAGCTAAGCAGCAGTTATTGGCGGGAATAACAGGCGTCTTTATTTGCAATATAGTGTAATATAATGCGGCGCAGAGTACGGTGTATTTTATGCACAACATGTTTTTGGTTGTACATATACTTATTGCATTATTGATGTATGCGCTGTCAGCAAGCCTTTTGAAAAGATATTGGAAATCCGGTCAAAAATATTTGCAGTATAGTTTTTTATGACTTTATTTTGATGCCGACGGGTAGTTTTAAGCATTATCTGCTGCGCAGCCGAGACTTAACCCACGCGCTGGTTTGGCATCGGCAAGTCTCTTTGCCACTTCGGTTTCTGACCGCTTCAGCGCGTGGGTTATGTTACTTTTTAGAATATGATTCATATAAATATTTGAGTGCATGGCATATGTAAAAGAAGTTGACACAGATAATTAGATAGCATTATCTAAGACATTCTGTGAAATCGCGGCAGCTTTTAATAGTGCTTTAAGGCGTGAAAAATTCCAGTTCTGCTGAGAAACACGAGCGGAGCTGCAATAAAAAGCGGGCTTAATGCAGATCTAAAAATAGATAACTATTTTAAAACTATTGCAGCGATAAGATATACTGCTTGGGGCGATGCTGCAAATAATTCAGCGCCCGGGGCTAAGCCGGAAATAGTCCCTAAAAAGACTGTGCAGGCTATCGGATTAATCGGAAGTATTGGCCTTAGGATTTTAACAGCCGTATTCGTATATGAGACGCGGCTTTTTTCAGAGTGAAAACGATATACAGTTAAAACTTTATAGGAGAATGTGTATGGGAATTTTATCAGGAATAAAAATGATTATAACCGACCTTGACGGCACGCTGCTTAAATCGAGGAATGAAATATCACTATTTACAAAAGAGGTTTTTGCAAAGCTTAAGGAGAAAAATATAAAGACGGCAATAGCGACCGGCAGATCATGGTGTTATTCGAAGATATATGCAGACGCAATAGGCGCTGAGGGAGCGGTTGTTCACAACGGCTGCGTTGTTATGGACAAGGGAAAAGTAATATATCGTACGGGGCTTGATATTGACACTATGGAAAAGGTGCTGTCACGGTCGCTGAGTGAAATTCCGGACATAAAAATAGCGATTGAGATTGAAGACGACATGTTTGCAAATTTTGATGTTACAAGATACTGGCCGGGCCGGACGTATATCTATACTGACTTTAAATCGGCGCCGAAGCAGACGGCGGAAAAGATAGTCGTCGCACTGCCATCGCCTGAGTCGCGCGAGGTTTTTGAAAAAATTATTCCCGACGGGTTTTATATTGAGGACGTTGAGGAAGGAGTATGCATTGTGCTTCGCAAGGGCGCGACAAAAGAGAATGCGATAAAGGTATTGGCGTCAAAATACGGCATTGATATGAAGGATATTGCTGTGTTTGGAGATTACATAAATGACATCGGCATGCTTAAATCCTGCGGAATTGGAATAGCCATGGAAAATGCTGACCCCGCCCTTAAAAACGTGGCCGATTATATCTGCAAAAGCAATGAAAACGACGGCGTTGCCGATTTTATAAATACTGATTTGCAGCTGATATAGACCTGCCTGTTTGCTTTTGCCTTGAAACAGGTTAAATTTATTTAATCGGATAAGATTTAAATTGTGCCGCTTTGATATCATCTATATTTTAATAGAGCGTTTAAATGAAAAATAAGCGAAAAATTGGTCAAAACATATATGTATAAACGGCAGACTGAAGTGAAATGACAAATATGTTCGTGTTATTTTAAATACGCTGTATTCAACAACTGTATGCTATTATGTAAAGTTAATTTTGTCGCTTTAAAAAACGCAGTTTATCGGTATTTTAAATCGCAATTTATTCATTATTTGCAAATGAACGCGAATATAAAGGACATTTGATTTATAAGTTGATATTATGTAAAAATAAATATATAAATATGTCGGGAAAAGGCCAAACACAACATCTTGTGTTTGGCCTTTTTGCTTTGCACAATTTTTCAAAAAAAGATGAAATAATATTTATGTTAACTATTGAATTTATTGCGCAGAGGCTTTATAATAAACAAAAAGTGGAGCAAAGTGGAGTTAAGTGGTTTAAAGTGGTTTAAAATAATAGAAAAGGGGGTGCCGACAATCTTTATTGGACAATACGAGCATAACATAGACAAAAAAGGCAGAATGTTTATTCCCGCAAAGTTCAAAGAGAGCATGGGAGACAGCTTTATAGTAGCTCAAGGACTTGAGCGCAAACACTGCCTTTTCATATATACACAAAGCGAGTGGTCGAAGCTCGAGGAAAAGATATCGGCACAGCCATATGCTAAATCACAGAAGCTTAAAAGGTTTCTTTACTCCGGAGCCGCGGAGCTTGAGTGCGACGCGCAGGGCAGGATACTGCTTCCGCTGGCGCTGCGTCAATACGCTGAGCTTACCGACTCGGCGGTAATTGTCGGCACCGGCGCCACCATAGAGATATGGAACAAGGAAAACTGGGAGAAAGAAAACATGGAAATATCCTCCGATGTGGTTATGGATATTCTTGAAGAGATTGATTTCTAAAGCCTCAAACATATCGGCGCAAAACATGCATTTTAATTAATCTGATTTAAGCGCTTTTATCACGACGGATTTTTGAGTTCTCGGTCAAAATTGTCAGCTTTTTCGGTGTGGATACTAATGTCGGATGCAATTTTTCAAATCCGCATGGAGAAAATGCTGCATGAATAAACATCCGATATTAACGGCGGCTGCTCACAGACGATTAATTAGAGAGCTAAGCGGATACAAAACTTAAATTTCGGTGAAGATATATGGAATTTAATCATAAATCGGTAATGCTTTATGAAGCGGTAGAATCACTGAACATAAAGCCGGGCGGAATATATGTCGACGCTACGGCCGGCGGGGGAGGACACTCTTTCGAAATAGCCAGACGGCTGCACGAAGCTGAGTCTTCATCCGCTGAGGCCGATATATTTGAGAAAAGCGATGCGGCTGATGCGTTCGATAAAAGAAATACACACAGCGGAAAGCTCATATGTCTTGACCGCGACCCCGACGCCGTACAGGCGGCTCGCAAACGACTTGAGACTTTCAGCAATGCAACGGTTATAAATGTAAATTACTCGCAAATTGATGAGGCTGTAAAACAGCTTAACATAGATGAAGTAGACGGCGTGCTTATGGACCTTGGCGTATCGTCGTTTCAGCTTGATGAAGCAGAGCGCGGCTTTTCATATCACGCAGATGCGCCGCTTGACATGAGGATGGACAAGCAGGGAAAATCTGCTGCGGACATTGTAAATAATTGCAGTGAGCAGGAAATAGCCGACATGCTGTATAAATACGCCGATGAGAAGTACGGCCGCCGCATAGCCTTCGCTATAGTAAAGGCGCGGCAGGAAATGAAAATAGAGACCACGGGCCAACTGAGCGACATTATAGCTTCAGCCGTACCGGCGGCTTACAGGAAAAATCATCATCCGGCGCGAAAAACATTTCAGGCCATAAGAATAGCGGTAAACGAAGAGCTTTATCATCTTGAGACAGGCCTTGCAAAAGCCTTTGAGCTGCTTAAAAGCGGCGGAAGACTTTCGGTAATAACCTTTCACTCTATTGAAGACAGGATAGTAAAGCAGTATTTTGCATCTCTGTGCCAAGGCTGCACATGCCCCAAGGATTTTCCGGTATGCGTGTGCAAAAACACGCCAAAGGGGCGGCTGCTTTATAAAAAGCCGGTAATACCCACAAAAGAGGAAACCGAGAGCAATAACCGCAGCCGCAGCGCAAAATTGCGCACAATAATAAAACTATAATCGGAAAGTAGGATTAAATGTGAGCACTTCCCGCAGAAATTACGGACAATATAATACATCGTCAGCCTATGACTTTGATATGTTTATGCCCAAGCGCAAGGAAGACAAGGAAAGCAAGAAGGGCAAGGTCATAAAGATTTCTGATACTCCGGCGCAAAAAAGCCGGCAGGAGCAGCAGCGCCGCAAGGCCGCATCTTCGGCGGTTATGGCGCGGGTGAGCACGGTGGCTGTGTCAATGATGATAGTTGCAATGGTATGCGCTATGATATATCTAAGAATAGAGGTTACCGATGCAAGCCGCGAATTAGGGGAGCTTAAGTCTCAGGCAGAGCTTCTTAAAAGCGAGGAAAACCGTTTGAGAATGGAACTTGAAAATAAAATGTCAATAGCCAATATTGAAGAGCAGGCGACGGC
>USGR01000125.1 GCA_900554165.1 uncultured Oscillospiraceae bacterium
TATATTTCTTCATAATATTATAATATACGCCGCGCGCTTAATCAACAAGTTATTAATTTTAAACGTGTTTATTGTAATTTCCATAAAACAGTAAGAATTTCATTGACTTATTTTTAATATACATGTATAATTTATGTAGTAAATTTACACTATTAAAAGCTAATAAACCATGCATTTTTTGCATGGTTTATTATAACACTTAAGGAGGAAAATCAATGAAAAAACTTGTAAAGCTATTTTCATTCGTATTAGTCGCGGCTATGTGCGTAGCATTATGCTCCTGTGCAAAAACCGGATTAAGGTCAAAGCCAGTTGACCTTGAGCATGTTATGCCTCTGCTTATGTATGTTGGCTGCGGCGATGATTCTGGCAAGGCATCTCAGCCAAAATTCTCGGATGAACAGCTTCAGCAGCTTACTGACGCTGGCATAAATGAATATGTACTGCTCACTACATTTATGCCTACATATTACTGTGACATAGACGAGAACGGCAACGCCGTAGGCGAGCCGCAGCGTCTGTGCACCAAAGAGGACATATATACTCTTACGATGGAAGACCTCGGCGTTGACTCGGAATATCAGCTTCAGCTTAAGCAGGAGCAGGTTATAAGAGACACCTATGTAACTCCGTCAGATAACAAATCAACCATTAATCAGCAGATTGATTATGAAATAGAGCTGGCAAAACGCATACTGGCAATTAATCCTAATGCGAAGTTCTGGTTCAGTTTGCCGCATACAAAAATGGTTGAAGGTGCTACGTTCTATGCAGAGCATTATATGAACATTATATATCCAAAAATAAAGATAGCCTTTAGTGAAGAAGAGTTTGATAAAAATGTTGGCGGACTTTACTGGTCAACTGAAGACGCCGGCGGAACTGTATTTGATACGGAAAATCAGGTCGATTTCGGTAATCCAATAGTTAAAGCCGCTAAATACTGTTCCGATATACTTCATGAAGAGGATAAAACATTAATGTGGATACCTTATACTACTATGGGTCAGCAGTATGACCGCATAGGTTTTATATCAAATCTGACAGATGTTTTTGATTATGTATATTTACAGCCAGGTTACCTCTGGCATGAGGAAAAAGAGCCGTTTGTAAATTATATTAAGAACAGCGTCGAGGCAGGAGCAGTTCTCAGCACGTCAGGTACAATATACGGCGGAGAGAAAAAATCCAGCACAGTTATAGGCGTTGAGATAGAGCTCGACAATAAAGTTGTTATTGGCAAGGAAGCCGAAAATCATATGCGCAGATATAATGCTTATGTAGACAACTTCTCTCAGTTTAAGAGCGATAAACTCATAGCAATATATTCCAGCAATAGCACCAATATGTTCACCGATACTGTAACTAATTTACTCTTTGAGTGGTATAAATAATCTATTGTAAATAAAAATAGACAAGACATTTCTATAACAATATATTAAAAGTAGAAACAAAAGCACTGAATGTATAACTACATCAGTGCTTTTGTTTTTTAATTGGCAATCAAATTGTCATAATCTATCATTTCAAAGCTTAGTTATTAGCTAAGTAGCATTTTTAGACGTTAACACAAATGTTAATATAATAAAGGCAAAATATAATTCTATTTAGGCCATCTTATGTCTACACCCACGCCGTCCAGCCATGCTTTTGCTATAAGCGCATGTCCCACAGGAGTTGGATGTATGCCGTCAAACACCCATGTCTTCATTGGAGCTCTGGCGATAGCAGAGGCAAATATTCCATCAAGAGGTATATAAACAGCATTAAACTCCAACGCAAGCTCCCTTACTGCCATTATTTTCGGATTTAAGTCCTCGCGCCATTTATCCTGCCCCTCCTTGAAATGAATAAGAAAAGGCTCCATTAATATCAGCTTGGCGTTTGTCTTTTCCCTTGCCTGTATAAGAATATCGCGGTATATTGACTTATACTCTTCTGCCGTACAGCTTATATTTTCACTATAACGATGCCATGTATCGTTTACTCCCACAAGTATTGACAACACATCCGGCTTTAAATCAAGGCAATCCTCCTGCCATCTGTCGCTTAAATCTTTTACTCTATTTCCTGATATTCCCCTGTTTATAAATGTAACATTCATTTCAGGGTAAAGTGCAGAAAAAATATTAGCTGCGATAAACGGATAACCTTCGCCAAGTGGATTATCAGGATGACGATGGCAGTCGGTTATGCTGTCTCCCTGAAATAATACAGTATCGCCTTTATTAATTAGCATATTAATCTCTCCCATTATTTTATTTAATATATTATATTAGAATAGTCTGCTGTTTTCAAGCTTGCGTTATGAAAAATTACAGCCCATATTATACAAAATAATAGCCGCAATATAATTATCGATTTGCCAAAGCCCAAGATATCGCCGGACTAATTCATGGCAAGATTGCGCCATCGCCGTAATTGAATCATACTTCAAAAAGCATATATTAACTTCTTTCGTCAATTTAAAACTATTGTATTAACGCATTATTGCATCCGCAAAACAGGTTATTAACCAGCATAGATTAATTTTATAATATAACATCTCGCTTGCAAAGCGCTTTCTTTCACCAATGTCAAGCTTAAATTTTATCATGTTAAAGTTAAAAAAATCCGTCCATTATTTGGACGGATTTTAAAAGTTAAACTCTATTTGCGCTTTTTTACTAATAATACAACTGTTGCCGACACGGCAATCAATACCACAACGCCGCCGGCTACCGCGACAGGCACAATTATATGTGCCCCTCCAACACTGGCAGCACTGCCTTTCCCATCTGTTTCATCAAAAGAATAAAACTCATCTATTTTATCTAAAACATCAACTGTTTCAGTTATTATGCTTGAATAGTATGCAGTTGGATATATTCCTCTAAAATCTTTAAATGCGTCAACATATGCCTGGTATCTGGCCTCAGCATCGGGATTCCTTTCAATATCAGTAGCGTCTATTTCCATTTCCCAGCCTATTACCGTATTTGATGTTTTAGTTTCTCCGATAATGTCGCCGTTTTTGTCTACAACTGCCTGCTTTTCCACGCAGTTCCTTATAATTTGAGGATTGCCTGATAAGCTTTTATCAAAGAAATAGCTTGGTTGAATAAGTATTGTGTCAAATATATCCGTCTTATTCGCTACATAGCCAAGATTTTTGTAAATTCCTCCATTTGTATCCGAGCTGTAAGGTATCCAGAGAAAGTTCTTATCATAGCTGTGTACTTTGTCGGAAACTTGGCGCATAGCATATACATCGGGGTTGTTGAAGTTTTCTTCCGGCTTTTCTTCATCAAATTTTGCATATTCGCCTGTAACTACGTCCTCATCGCTGTAATAAAATCCGTAAACATTTTTCTCCCACACTTCCGGGTCAAGAGTCTCTTTCACTTCGTCTACGACCTGCACCCATGAGTCGGCAAATAAATGCGTAAGCGCTGTAAGCTGAGCTGCTCCTGGAACAGAATACCACAACTTTACATCTGGGTCCAGCGCGACCAGCCTGTTGCCAAGATTCGTAGCGTCTTCAACATAGTCGCTTATATTATAGCCCGCTAATATGGACGACGAGGCTATATTTTTGTATGTGTCTTTCAGGCTTTCAAGTCTTGAGGGATTGCCAATCCACTCGTCAGACATATTATCTATTATATCATTATTAAGCACCTGCTTTTCCTCGCCTGTCAGCTTATCGGTATAGCAGTTATACACGGCAGTTGGAACCAGTATTATTTCATTAGTAACTTCCAATACCTGCTTTAGCTGCTCATCTGTAGGTTCAGGATATTTGCCATTGCTATATCCCCAATACCCTACATACATAAGTAATCCTTTGTACATCTGCTTGTCCTCGGCCGTATCATTTTGAGTACACCCAGAAAAAAGTGCTGCTATAGTACAAATACTTAGCAGTATGCTTATTATACGCTTCATGTTATTTATATCCTCCCAATATACTGAATCAAAATAATTATATCATCATTAGGTGATAAGTAAATATATTTTTTTCATCAAATATTTTTATTAGTAATTTTTCAACCTTATCTTTCAGACTTATAGGCTATTCACTACAATTTCTTAAACATAATTTAACATCTTTGTCTGACAAAAATAAATCCGTTCATAAATATCGTCCAAAGCAAACAGATTCCCCTTAATCCCTCCATCACTTTCTAAAAGCCTTAAAAGCATATCCGTCCGGTTCCCAAACATAACAGCGTCTGCCGGAGAGTGATACCCCTTATTCCGAAAAACCACCTCCATACGGCTTCGCATAGTGCGTTCTGTTTTCTTTGCCCACTTCATCAGGCTGTCCATCGAATTATACACAATATACG
>USGR01000126.1 GCA_900554165.1 uncultured Oscillospiraceae bacterium
CTATATAATCGCTGAGAGATTTCGGGCGGAGCGAGAACTCCGTTTCTACATCGTGCTTTGTAAATTCCGCCGCCGTTATGCGTCCGGCATCTTCAAATCTTTCCATTTATATCACCCGCCCTGCAAGATTTTTCAGCGCAGCTTTTATTATCTCTTCAACGCTTAAATCCGGATTAACGCCCGCAAGCGCATTTGTGGCCTCGTTATGCGTATAGCCAAGCGAAGTCAGTGCGTTTATAGCCTCCGCCACTGCGCCGCCCTGCGCGGACGAAGCTAAATCAGAGAGTACTTCTCCATCTGCGCCGCCCGATACCTTGTCCTTAAGCTCAAGCACTATTCTCTGCGCAAGCTTGGGGCCGACTCCGCCAGCCTGCGTCAGCGATTTTGCATCTCCCGACGAAATTATAAACGAAAGCCTGTCCGGCGTAAAAGCCGACAAAATAGCAATTCCGACTTTTGGGCCAACCCCGTTTACTCCAATAAGTATTTTATATATCTCAAGCTCCGCCGGAGTGTAAAATCCATATAAATCCAAAGCGTCCTCTTTTACATTTAAATATGTATAAAGAGTGGCGGTTTCCCCGGGCTGCGGAAGCTCCTTAATAGTATTAAGGGTGGTATAGCATCGAAAAGCCACGCCGCCGCAGTCTATTACAGCTATGGACGTATCTTTAAGTATTAGAGTGCCCGTTAATGAATAGAACATATTATTTCTCCATCTTTTTATATTTTAAGCATATACAGTATATAAATCAGCAGTTACTTTAAGTCAATTAAATTAAGCTAAAAACTGCGTATATACGCCATGCATGAATTTCAATTATAATCTTGCATGCAAGCTATTTGCCGCGCTTGATATAGCCAATCCGCCGTGCGGCAGGCAAGAAAGTATTATGACGGTATGGGCGCCAACTCAAGAAGTCATGCGCATCTCAAAGCATGATATAAAGATTATATGCATAATATCTTGCTGCGCTCGTTTACTCGGCTTTCTCCCAAGTCAGCCTCCTAATTTATATTTCTTGCAAAGCGCCGTGCGGCAGTTCAGACTTATTAATGACTATTTGGCGGCGGAAATATTGGGGCGCAAATCATATTTTAGCCGCAGACCGCATATGCCGCTAAATCCGGCCAAGCAACGAGCCGGATGAATGCGCACAGCATATCGCCACGGCAAGCGCATCGGCCGCGTCGTCCGGCTTGGGTATTTTCTCAAGATTAAGCAGCATCCTCGTCATTTCCATAACCTGACGCTTTTCTGCGCGGCCATATCCCACGACCGACTGCTTAACCTGCAGCGGCGTATATTCATAAATCGGGACCCCCGCCTTAACGCATGCAAGTATAGTGCAGCCGCGCGCTTCAGCTACGTTTATCGCCGTCTTGTTGTTTGTATTAAAAAACAACTTTTCTATGGATATTACATCCGGCTTATATTTATTTATCAGCTGTGTCACTCCGTCGTATATGTCATTAAGACGTAAAGAAAAATCAACGCCCGCTTTTGTGTTTACAGCACCGTAGCTCAGCACCTTAAAATGATTGCCCTCATAGCTTATTACGCCAAATCCGACAATGGCGTAGCCCGGGTCTATTCCTAAAATGACCATTCATATACCTCGGTTATAAATATGCATCATTTATATACCGCCTCATCACTCTCTGCGCAGACAACAAATTTATAATAAGAATATCAGCCTTATATTTTACCTGTTTTAAGCAGATTTTATTGACGGCATTTCTGAATTATTATACCATACTTGCCATAGCTTAGCAAACAATTCACGCATAATAATAGATAATTGAGTTTTTCTGCAAGAACATGTCCTTTTTTGAAAATATAAGTAAATTTAGGACATTGCCGGCAATATAATATAATAATTAATTGCATGGCGGTGCCGGTATATGCAAAAAAAGACTAATTTGTCTGTTCAAAGCTTTGTAAATTACAATGGGAGGTGTATTAATCTCTCATCAATCAGTAAATCCCAAAAAAGCAAAATATCTCAAAGCATAAACATTAAAGCGCTTAACAGATTAAACGAAGGCTATATATTTGAAAAGGGTGCGGCAAAATCTCATATTTCAGACAAAAACAAATAACCGCGCGGTCATCACTCATTAAACATTTATCGAGTGAACCGTGCGGTTTTATTTTATAAATATTGCTAATTCATCAGCGGCAGCGCCGTACTGCAAAACTGCATTATAGGTATATCTGTACCGGCAGCGCCTATCAATTACAATAAAAATTTTATGCAGCCCATATCAATATTATGTAAACTAAGACCAAAATAATATATTCAGCGCTGCACACTCATTTTCACTGTACAATGCTCCATTTTGCACACACAATTTATTCCGAGCTCTCAGACTGATACTGATTGTAACGCTCTGTTACTAAATTTACAAATTCCTGCCATCTGCCGTTTTCACGTATGGTGCGCGGACAGTTCTTGCCGCTGAAATCATGATGCTGCCGCAAATCTGCCGGTGTAAGATTATATGCATTAAGAAGGTATGCCGCAAGCTTTGCGCCGTTTTGGAACGCCTTTTCAAAGTCGCCGTCCTCATTAACGCAGATTTCTATGGCAACGCCGTTCTTGTTGCCGCCGCCTTCCTCTTCGCCGTCGGCAGCGTGATAGGCGACTTCATTGTCCGGCAGATGATGAAAAATTTCATGGTCATCTACCGTATAGTGCCATGAAAGCGGCGTCTCTTTAGCGGTATTTTCAAGATAGTTTGCATGATTTTTGGCATTTGCTCCTGTTGAAGTGTTGTCGGTGTCGTGTATTACAACATATTTTATCTGGCGCAGCGTACCGGGGCGTCCGGCGCACCCTTCCGGCAGCAGACGTGTAGTAACGGGTATGCCGTCCACTGTTATAGGATATGCTGGCTCCGTAAGTGCCGGACCCTGCGACAGTCCAGAGTTGCAGCTGCACCTTACAAGCACTATAGTAGAAATTATTGATATTATAAGCAGCAGCGTAATGATAAAAATAAGGCGCCGGCGGGCGCGTATTTTTTTCTGCCGACTACGCCTCGACATCAGTACATATTCTAAATTGTCCATACCTTCTCCAAATTTTGCGAGTTATATGCTTTAGAGCCGCTCTGTCAGCTTCTTCATTATATTCGGTCCAAAGGAAATATATTCCCCATCGGCCGCCTGACTTTCGCAAAAGCAATTAACGCCTTTTTTCTCTATACGGCTGTCATATATCATAAACGGTACCGGGTCGGAGGTATGCGTACCTATGTCAAGCGGAGTTGGATGGTCCGGCATTATGAGTATGCGGAAATCGCCGTATTTTTTTAAGCCTTCTACTATAGGGCCTAATACCAGACTATCTATAAGCTCAATGGCTTTCACCTTGTTTTCCGTCTCAAATCTGTGGCCGCACTCGTCCGGCGCTTCTATGTGAAGATACACCAAATCGGCTCCATTTTCAAACTCTTTAAGCGCTGCGTCTTTCTTTCCCTCAAAGTTTGTGTCTATATATCCTGTCGCACCCTTAACATCTACTACATTCATGCCGGTATATTTGCCGATGCCTTTAAGCAAATCGACCGCTGATACCACCGATGCTTTAAGCCCGAACTTGTCATAAAAACTTTCCAATGTAGGCTTTGTTCCCTCACCCCAGAACCATGCTGAATTTGCCGGACGCTTGCCCTCAGCAACACGCCTCTTGTTTATCTCATGATTACTGAGCAAATCATAGCTGCGCCGCATCATATCTATAATGGGCTTAGCTTCAGGATTGCTGTTTAAATATTCCGTTATCTTGCGGCCGCTTATGTCGTGCGGCGCCGTAAAAGTGCCTATGCCGGTTTTCCCGCCACGCCACAGCAGCAGATTTCGGTAGCTTACACCCGGATAAAGCGAAAACTCATCTGTGCCGAGCTCACTCTGCAGATATTCTATAAGCTTAGCGCCATCACGCGAATCAATGTCGCCGGCAGAGTAGTCAATCATTGTCTTATCGTCATAATCGCCGTCCTCCGACAGCGTTACAAGATTACACCTGAAAGTTACGTCGCTTTCAGACATTTCAACACCGACGCTTGCCGCTTCCAGCGGTGAGCGCCCGGTATAGCATTTAGTAGCATCGTAGCCCATTACCGCAAGATTGGCAACATCGCTGCCCGGCTTCATTCCGTCGGCCACCGTCTTGCACATGCCAACCTCCGACACCTTGGCCAGCGCATCCATATTAGGCTTTTGGGCCGCCTGCATGGGCGTCTTCCCGCCGAGCTTTTCCGCCGGATGGTCGGCCATGCCGTCGCAAAGTAAAACAAGATATTTC
>USGR01000127.1 GCA_900554165.1 uncultured Oscillospiraceae bacterium
TTACAGTGGATATGGTAGCCTTGCTGCAGGAATACAAAATTTTTCTCCGATGGCAGTGTCGTTAAGCGGCGCCGGACCGAGCATATATGGCATGTTTGACAGCGAGACGGCGGCCAAAAATTGTTTGGAATATTACATGGCCAATGCTACTAAAGCTTATATCTGCAAAACCTGCTCATGCGGGGTTTCACTGCTTTAAAAGAGCTGAAGCTTATATCCGGCCGCTTATAGCTATAAATTGGGATTTGCAACGTGCTTGCAATTAACTGCTTATAACTAACGGGATGTCTGTTACAAGGCACAGGAATGTATAAAAAAATAAGTTTATATATGTGTGATATAACAGCAGAGAATAAAGGCGGCCGGGGCGATATTAAAATTACCAATATTTAGATAAAAAAGATAAATATGCTTGACTAATTGTACTTTGTATGGTATAGTAATTGTACCTCTGCAGGGTCTTTTTTTTTTGAATGCATATTTTTAAAGATTAATCCTGCACCGGACAAACCGGCGAGAGGGAGGCTAAATTTTTCCGCAATAAACGGGAGGTGCCGTAAAAAATGAGAGTAAAGATAACATTAGCATGTACAGAATGCAAGCAGCGCAACTACAGCAAGATGAAGAACAAGAAGAACGACCCTGATAGGCTGGAGCTTAACAAATACTGCCGCTTCTGTAGGAAGCATACCCTCCACAGAGAAACGAAGTAAGGAGGAAGAAGAATGAAAGCAGCCAGTTGGATAACAAAAATACTGACTTGTATTCTGGCAGTAGCAGGCATAGTGCTCTTCTTTATGCCGTTTGTAACGATAGTATCGATGGACGGCACAGCAACGCTTACCGGCGCACAGCTGTCGTTTGGCGGAAGCTATGACATGGCTGGTGAGACGCTGACGTTGTATAAGTCGATGTACTTCACATTTGCTTTTATACTTTCGGCTTTAGGTGTACTTATGGCGGCGCTGTCTTTCAAGTTTAAGGGCACGAAGTATGCGGCTCCGGCATTTGAGCTGGTAGCAGCAATCGCGCTTTTAGTGTATGTGCTGAGCAATGAGGTTAAGTTTGTCGACTATCGTCCGTTCACGCTTACATCAACAGGCGTTAATTACACGATTTATCCTGTAATAACGTTAATTGTACTTTTTGTCGGCGCTGTTGTCGGAGTAGCATCGTTGCTTACGGCCGACTATGTCGAGGTAGCTGAATCTAAAGGTGCAAAAAAGACGATATTAACCAGAATAGGACGTTACTTAAGAGATTTAAAGAGCGAGATAAAAAAGGTAGTATGGCCGACAAAGAAGACGCTTATAAAGAATGTAACGGTAGTATTGCTGATGTGCCTGATAATAGGCGGATTTATCTGGCTAATAGATTTTGGCCTTGCATCATTGCTTAATGTAATTTACAGCTAACTATCTTACAATTGGGGGAAGATAGATGTCGGAAGAAGCAAAATGGTATGTTGTCCACACATATTCCGGTTACGAAAACAAGGTAGCAACTAATCTTGAAACGATAGTGGAAAACCGCAAGTTGGAGGATTTAATATTTGATATTAAGGTTCCGACAGAAATGGTAACGGAGATACAGGACAATAAAAAGCGCGAAGTAGAGCGCAAAATATTCCCCGGCTATGTTCTCGTAAAAATGATAATGACGGATGATTCATGGTACGTGGTTCGAAACGTACGAGGCGTAACGGGCTTTGTAGGTCCGTCGTCATCGAAGCCGGTTCCGCTTACCGATAAGGAAGTAGAGGCACTGGGCGTAGAGAAGCATACGGTAGAAGTAGGATATAATGTAGGCGACAACGTGAAGATAATAGACGGTCCGCTGGAAGGTTTTATTGGAATAATAGACAGCATAGATATGTCGAAAAACAGCGTACAGGTAATAATCTCCATGTTTGGACGCGAGACGCCGGTTGAACTTGAGTTTGACCAGGTAGAAACAGTTTAGTTTTAAACCCTGTAGGGTTTGATATATACGGCAAAGGCCGTATAATGGCACGAAATGTGCCGGCAGATGGGAGGAACGGTGAGGTGCCGTTTCGCTTAACCACATATAATCGGAGGTGCAAACTATGGCTCAAAAAGTAGTGGGCTACATCAAATTGCAGATACCTGCCGGAAAGGCAACACCGGCGCCGCCGGTAGGTCCGGCGCTGGGTCAGCACGGCGTAAACATTGTGGCGTTTACGAAGGAATTTAACGAGCGTACAAAGAACGACATAGGTCTGATAATACCGGTAGTAATAACGGTATATGCTGACCGCACATTTTCCTTTATAACAAAGACGCCGCCCTGTGCAGTTTTAATAAAGAAGGCATGCGGTATCGAAAGCGGTTCGGGTCAGCCGAATAAGGTTAAGGTCGCGAAGCTGACTAAAGAACAGGTTAAAAAGATTGCGGAGCAGAAAATGCCGGATCTTAACGCAGCCAATATTGACTCTGCTATGAGAATAGTAGCAGGAACTGCTCGGAGCATGGGCGTCGAAGTAGTCGATTAACTGTTCCCGGGTGGGAGGAATAATCCGAGAAAACCACTCTATTGGGAGGTAAATGTAAATGAAACATGGTAAGAAATATAATGCGAGCTTAGGGCTTATAGATCGTGCGAAGTTGTATGACGTACCTGAAGCCTTTGATCTCGCGGTAAAAACAAAAACAGCAAAATTTGACGAGACGGTAGAAGTGCATGTGCGCTTAGGCGTTGACTCACGTCATGCAGACCAGCAGGTAAGAGGTGCGGTTGTACTTCCTAACGGCACAGGTAAAAGCGTAAGAGTATGCGTATTTGCTAAGGGCGATGCTGCCAAGGCAGCTGAAGCGGCCGGTGCTGAAATAGTCGGTGCTGAGGAGCTTGCAACGCGTATTCAGAAGGAAAACTTCATGGATTTTGACGTCGTAATAGCATCACCTGATATGATGGGCGTTGTTGGACGTCTTGGTAAGGTACTTGGTCCTCGCGGACTTATGCCGAACCCGAAGGCTGGCACCGTTACACCGGACGTTGCCCGCGCGGTAAACGAAGCTAAGGCAGGTAAAATTGAATATCGTCTTGACAAAACTAATATAATCCACTGCCCGATAGGCAAGGTCTCATTTGGACCTGAAAAGCTTTCAGAGAACTTCAACACATTGCTTGAAGCGATAGTAAAGGCAAAGCCGGCTGCATCTAAGGGTCAGTATATACGTTCTTGCGTAATAGCTACGACAATGGGCCCCGGTATAAAGATAAATCCGAACAGAGTAGGCGGCCAGCAGGCGGAATAAGCTGCTTGACAACGAAAATATAATATGATAAAATAATTAAGCATTCCAAAGACAGCAGGTGCATTTATTGCATAAATCCTGCCGAGGAACCGGCATAATATGTTTTTAGTTGATTACTGCCCGTATCCTCATTTGGATGCGGGCATTTAGTTTTTATGTGTAGGAGGTGAAAACATGCCAAGTGAGAAAATTTTAGCTTCAAAGAAGCAGGCGGTTGAAGAGCTTACCGAGGTTCTTAAAAATTCCTGCACAGGCGTTCTTGTTGATTATAAGGGCATAAACGTCGCTGACGATACAAAGCTTCGTAAAGAAATGCGCGAGGCGGGAGTTAAATATTCAGTTGTAAAGAACTCGCTCTTATCTTTCGCATTTGATAATATTGATATGCCGGAGATGAAAGAGCATCTGAACGGCACAACTGCTATAGCGACGTCTGAAAGCGACTATATAGCCGCTGCAAAAATTCTTTCGGCCTATGCTGAGAAGAGCGATACCTTTAATATCAAGGCCGGATTTATAGACGGTAAATATGCACCAAAAGAGGATATAGAAACTCTTGCAAAGCTGCCGTCAAGAGAAGAGCTTGTTGCAAAAGCTCTGGGTGGACTCAATGCACCTATATCTGGACTGGTATATGCGCTTAATGCAAATCTGACTGGTCTGGTTGTAGCTTTAAACGCCATAGCGGCGAAAAAAGGCGAATAAAAAATAAAACAAAATTTTGGAGGTTAACATATCATGGCATCAGAGAAAGTAACAAATTTAATTGAAGAAGTAAAATCATTAACAGTACTTGAGCTTTCAGAGCTTGTAAAGGCTCTTGAAGAGGAGTTTGGCGTATCAGCCGCTGCTCCGGTAGCTGTAGCTGCTGCTCCTGCTGCTGGCGGTGCTGCCGCTGCTGCTGAGGAGAAGAGCGAGTTCGACGTAGTTCTTGCAGAAGTAGGCGCTGAGAAGATTAAGGTTATCAAGGTAGTACGTGAGATAACAGGTCTCGGCCTTGCTGAGGCAAAGGCTCTTGTTGACGGTGCACCTA
>USGR01000128.1 GCA_900554165.1 uncultured Oscillospiraceae bacterium
CTGGTTAATTATGCCTACCGCTATTTTTCACTATCCCGACGTAAATCGGAAAAAGCGGAGACATACCATTATGCTCGGCTAAAATCACACGCAAACAATTTGTCAGCGCCGCCTTGATTAATTATGTGTTTTTATCTGTTACGTGAAACTTTTTGAGATTGCCTATCTTGTTGCTGCGGCGCTCAAGCTCTTCCATGACATCATCAATAGACACGCCCTGCTGCACCATGAGCACTGTCACGTGATAAAGCAAATCCGATATTTCGTTTATAAGTTCTGTATTATCGCCGTTTTTTGCGGCAATGCATACCTCTGTGCATTCTTCGCCGCACTTTTTAAGTATCTTGTCCAGCCCCTGCTCGAACAAGTAGCAGGTATATGAACCTTCAGATTTATGCTGACGGCGGTCTGACACCGTTTCATACAGTTTCGACATTGCATCCATTATTCTATCAGCCTTTCTGTGGTGAGAAAATGCCGTATTACATTTGGCACTTACTCTTTAACAATAATTTATTATACCATAAAAGCAAAAAAAGGCAAGAACTGCCCTTTCATATTCCTATAAACGGGCGGAGTGAAACTCGTAACAGTAATGCTTCAAAGCAGCGGCACACTGTCTGTAATAATCTAAACAAATTTAGTACATAGATTTATAAAAGCCAAAAAATCATGCTTCATGTGAGTTCTTCCATATGTTGAAGCGTATGCCTCATCCTACATCACATCATTAAAAAAGCATGAATGACTGCCCGTATGGCATGCGGGTCCTGTTTGCTCCACCTCTATAAGCAGAGTGTCAAAGTCGCAGTCGGCCTTAATAGATTTTACAATTTGTATGTGCCCCGACGTCTCGCCCTTGCGCCAAAGCTTCTGCCGCGACCGGCTGAAAAAGCATGTGCGCTCTTCTTTTAGGGTTATCTCAAGCGATTCCTTATTCATATAGGCGAGCATAAGCACCTCGCCCGTCCCGCTCTCCTGCACTATCGCCGGTATTAACTCAGACTTCTTAAAAAGATTATCTATTTCAAAATTCATAATATCACCTTTGTTTACATAATGTTTTGTTCAAGCAGACGTCATGTGGTTTAAACATAATTATTTAACCTGATAAAAAAGCATATTTTACGCAAAGCATAGCGTTAAATCAACGCAAGACATTTACATAATCTTTGTGTGTTTTAAGATTAATCATATATTTGTATAATCAGCATACAATTGGTCCCGATATCTTCCGCTATGAATAAGCTGCCTCCGATATTTATAAAGGTCATCTTGCCGTATCGTCTAATACTTTAAATGTCGGATTGCGAAAAAAGCTTTATTCCTGCACTCCGCCTATTTTTATCGCTTCGGCTACATTGAGGCTCCCCTCATATACCGATTTGCCGCATATTGCACCGTATAATCCCATATCGGCAAGCTGTCTTATATCGCCCGTATTCCTTATTCCGCCGCTGGCTATTATATTGCACGAAACCGCTTGGTTTATTTCATTCAGTTGCTCGAAATTCGGGCCGCTCATCATGCCGTCCTTGGAAATATCGGTGAAAATTATATTTTCTACGCCGATAGCTTCCATTTTTTTCGCCATATCTATAAAGTCAACGTCCGAATCCTCTGTCCAGCCACTTACTGATACCTTTCTGTTTTTAGCGTCTATTCCTACGGCAATTCTTTTTCCGAATTTCTCTGCCGCCTTTTTTACAAGATTTTCATCACTCAGCGCAGCCGAACCGAATATTACACGCGAAATGCCAAACTCAATATACTGCTCTGCCGTTTCTATGCTGCGTATGCCGCCGCCAAGCTCTACTTTTACACCTAAAGCGGCAATCTCTTTAAATATATTCATATTTTCCGGCGTTCCGGACTTTGCGCCGTCAAGGTCGACCATATGTATCCACTTTGCGCCCGATTCAATAAAACTTTCTGCCGTTTTAATATAACTGTCCGCTACCTTATGCGCTGTCGAATAATCTCCTCTGTACAGGCGCACACATGTCCCGTCCTTTATATCTATAGCCGGTAAAATAATCAAATTATATCCTCTCCTCTATTAACGCAGATTCATTTTTATCCGCAAATCATCTGGTTTCCTTGCATTAAAGTGTTACAGACTTCCCTTGGAAGATGGTATTTCGTTGCCGATAATCGTCGACGCATCGCTCAGAGCCCTTGCCGCGGCTTTAAAAAGCGCTTCCGTCATATGATGCGCGTTTGTGCCGTACTCAACTTTCATGTGAAGCGTTATGCCGGCATTTATAGCAAATGCGCGGAAAAATTCTTCCGTCAGGCTGGCGTCATAGTCTCCTATCATCTGCCAATTCATCTGAGCATCGTATTTTAAAAACGGGCGCCCGCTTATATCAACTGCTGCAAATGCAAGTGTCTCGTCCATCGGCAAAAAGCAAGAGGAAAATCTTTTTATACCAGCCTTATCCCCTATCGCCTCGTTAAAGGCGCGGCCCAGCACAATGCCTACATCCTCAACTGTGTGATGCCCATCTACCGTGAGGTCACCTATGGCTTTTACCGTAAGTCCAAAGCCGGAATGCACGGCAAATGAATTTAGCATGTGGTCAAAAAATCCTATGCCGGTAGATATTCCAATGTCGCCTCCGTCAAGCGACAGCGTCAACGCTATATCAGTTTCATTAGTCCTGCGTACAATTTCTGATGTCCTCATATCAGTACTCTCCTTCTATATACCCGCATTTATCCTGCATGCAGGCCAATATAATAAATTCTGATTTGTCAGTATTTATCAGTATTGTTTTCATGCTTAAATAATTCTGCCTTATACCACTGCAGAACCGTCTCCACGGCAGCACATATCATCCGCTTCTTCGACATTTTTATCATTATACCATATATTTGCGGGCGTTGTATATAAAATTTGCCGGTATAATAAATTAACCGGCAAATAGCGCGCACAGGCATATATATCCTATAAAAGCGCAGAGATTTATTGCTATAGAGTTTTAATATCATTGTTCAATATATCGCTGTAATTTTATAGCTTAAATCCGGCGATATTTTCATAAAGCTTACAAATACCGATTATTATAAACAGCACACAATAAACATAAAAATCACAGCAGCGGAGCTATAGCAGCTATAAGTTCCTTATTTTCCTCAGGCGAGCCGGCGGTTATTCTTAAATAATCACCCATTTTCCTTATCAGTATGCCTTTTGCCTTTAAGCCTTCAAATACATTCGCCGCGTTTTTCGGCTTAAAAAATATAAAATTAGTCGCCGGTTTTGACAGTGATATGCCTTTATTTTCACATATCTCCTTCATATTTTCATAAAGCCAATCTCTCGATGAAATTATCTTTTTAAGATTGCTGCGCAGCATGTCGCCGTGAGTTAAAACAGCGGCAGCAGCGGCCTGCGAGAGCGAATTTACATTATATGGCGACTTTACGCTTCTTATGGCGGCGGTTATTTTGTCGTTTGCAATAGCAAAGCCGACGCGCAGCGCCGCCATGCCCATCATCTTCGAGCAGGTGCGCAGTATTATAAGGTTATCATAATTCTGTGCCTCTTCTATAAGCGATTCGTCCCAGAAGTCCATATACGCCTCGTCCAGCACCACAAGCGCGTCAGTGCTGTTTATTATACGGCGCACATCCTCGCGCGCAAGGCCGAGAGACGTCGGGTTGCAGGGATTTGAAAATATCAGCATTCGGTAATTTGAGCCGTTAAGCTCCTTTATAACAGCGTCGACGTCTATGCTCATGTCCTCCCTTTTAGGCATGGAGTATAAATTACATTCCGCTAAAGAGGCATAAAAATCGTACATTGAGAAATCCGGCGCAAGTGTCAGCACCTTATCGCCCCTGCTTAAAAAGCAGTTGGCGAGTATAAAAAGCATTTCGTCCGAGCCGTTTGACGCCGTTACGAATCGCGCATCTATTCCGTAAAATTTTGCAAAGCTCTCGCACAGCTTTTCTGCCGTGCTGTCGGGATATCTGTTAAGGGAGACGCTTTTGAGCGCATCGCTGTAAAGCGAAAAATCCGGCGGCAAAAACGACTCGTTGGCGTCGAGACGAATGCGATACTCACCGCTGCACGGCTCGTACGGTACTAAATTTTCTATTTTTTCCGGCAGACTATACATCTTCTCTTCTCACCCTCACTGAATTGGCGTGCGCCTTTAATCCCTCTGATTCGGCGAACATTATAACATCGTCCGCAGACCTTTCAAAGGCAGATTTTGTGTAATACATAAAGCTGGATTTTTTCACAAAGCTGTCAACCGAAAGCGGACTGAAAAATCTCGCTGTGCCAAGCGTCGGCAGCA
>USGR01000129.1 GCA_900554165.1 uncultured Oscillospiraceae bacterium
GCATATCATTGCCCATTGGAGTGCATTTCTGCACCGTGCCGCTGCCGAAGGTGCGGTGGCTCACCCTGTCGCCCGGCAGATATGTATTTGTGTCGGCCTGTACATTAAACCCGTGGCTGTGGCGCTTTTTGATAGTCTCTGTCCTCTGCATTACAGCGGCTGCAGCCGACTCTGCCGCCTTTTTCAGCCTGTCAAGGTCTGAGTCGCACAGCTCGGCAGGTATTTCGCCCACAAACCTTGACGGCCTGTTTCGGGTAGTTTTACCGTATATCATGCGGCTCTGCGCACAGCAGAGATAAAGCTTAATCTTTGCCCTTGTAATGCCGACATATGCCAATCTTCTCTCTTCCTCCATCTCGTCGGGGCCTTCAAATATTGTCCTGTTTGACGGGAACACGCCTTCCTCCATTCCAACCATAAATACCGTCGGAAATTCAAGTCCCTTTGCCGAGTGCAGCGTCATGAGCACTACTGCGTCGGAATTTTCATCATAATCGTCGATGTCCGTTACCAGCGATATTTCTTCCAAAAAGCCCGACAGCGTAGCTTCTTCGTTTTCATTCTCATACTGCAGTATGCTTGACGACAGCTCGTTTACGTTGTCGACCCTGTCGGCCTCCGCCTCGCCGCCGGCTATAAGCATTTTCATATACCCCGTTTTGTCCAAGACAAGCTCCAGCAGCTCGTGCAGCGTAATGACCGGGACTTTCTCCGCAAGCTCTTCTATCATGTCTGCAAAATCTTTCATCTTTTTAGCCGCGCGCTGCAGCGGAGCATAATTCTCAGCATTTTTGAGCACTTCAAACAGCGTGCAACCGGCGTTCTCCGCTATTTCCTGCGCTGCCGCGACAGACGCGGCGCCTATGCCGCGCTTAGGCTCGTTTATTATTCTTTTTAGCCGCAGGCTGTCGCCGGGATTGCTTATGACGCTTAAATACGCCAGCACATCCTTAATTTCTTTGCGCTCATAGAACCTAAAGCCGCCTATCACGCGGTATGGTATGCCGGAGCGCATAAATACATTTTCTATGGCGTTTGACTGCGCGTTCATACGATATAGCACGGCATGGTCGGAAAAGGCTGCTCCGGCTCTTACGGCGTCGAGTATGGTATCCGCTACAAACCGCGCTTCCTCCCCCTCATCGTCCGTCGATACTATTCGCACCTTGTCGCCGTCGCCCACATTCGTCCACAGCTTTTTCTCCTTGCGGCGGGAGTTGTTGAGTATAACGGCGTTGGCGGCGTTAAGTATATTCTGCGTAGAGCGGTAGTTCTGCTCCAGCCTTATTACGACTGCATTTTTATACTGATTTTCAAAACTGAGTATATTTTCCACCGTTGCGCCGCGGAAGCGATATATGCTCTGGTCGTCGTCGCCGACAACGCATATATTCTTATATCTATCCGCTATCAGGCGTATAAACTCGTACTGCGCCTTGTTGGTGTCCTGATACTCGTCCACCATTATGTATTTAAACCTGCGCTGGTAATAGTCCAAAACATCTTCATTTTCGCTCAGCAAACGGACGGTATTAAACAGCAAATCGTCAAAGTCCATTGCGTCAGCTGCCGCCAGCCTGCGCTGATAAAGAGCATAGGCTTCGGCAATTTTCTGCTGCCGGTAATCGGCGTGCGGCGCCTCCATATTTTCCTGCGGAGATATCAGCATGTCCTTAAGCCGGCTTATTTCGCTCAGCACTGCTCGGTGCGGCAGAACCTTTTCGGGTATTCCCATGTCGCTTAAGCATTCTTTCATAAGGCGGCGGGAATCATCGCTGTCGTAAATGGTGTAATTTTTTGAAAAGCCGAGTCTGTCGGCGTCTCTGCGCAGCATGCGGGCGCAGGTGGAATGAAACGTAGACGCCCAGACTTCGCTTGCGTTTTCTCCCAGCACCGTACCTATTCTCGCTTTAAGCTCACCTGCCGCCTTATTTGTAAAGGTGATAACCATAATCTGCCACGGCGGCACCGGGTCTACTGCCAGCAGCCGAGCTATCGCCGCCGAAGAGGCGGCGTCCGGTCGCTCGCCGCTCTGCAGCGTTAAGAGATATCCTCCCATAAGATGAAAGTCCTCGTCGCTCAGCATCGGCACGTAGTCGCTCTTATAGGCATCGCCGTATTTTATAAGATTTGCCACCCTGTTTACCAGCACGGTGGTTTTCCCGCTTCCGGCGCCGGCCAGTATCAGCACGGCACCCTTTACCTGCGTAACGGCTTTAAACTGCATATCGTTAAGACTTTTAAACTCGTTTTCAATTATTTCTTTTTTCAGCATTCTATATGTATCAGCTATGTCTGGCATATTTTTTCTCCCTTTAATTGCGATTATATACAGTGTAACCCAAAATCCGTCAAAAGGCAAATATACATGTCTAATTTTAATGCGTGTGGACTGCGCAAACTTGCGCTGTTAAAGCCAAGGCCGCCGATGCACCGCGCGCATGTTCTGGCATGGCCTGATGCCGGTTAATCTCTCGGCGGCGCTGAGAAATGCCATACACCGCACTACTATCCATGCCGACCATCGGGTTCCGTTCGATACCGGCAGCCCTGTGCGATACATCCTTATTTACTATTCCGCATGCTTTTGCCGGGCAACAGCAGGATTTTTGCATAAAAGCCTTCAGTCGCGGATTTCCCTTGCTCCCATGGTAGAACTTAGATGTTTTTCGCTTAATATAATTCCGCCCACGAAAGGCGACAGCTGTGTATGCTTATACCAAAAAAGCAGAGCGCCGCTCGACTCGCCGAGGACGCTGCTATAACAGAATTTACACTGATATGCTATTTCGTTTTTATCGCCGATGCAATTCAAAGTATGCTGCAGCTTATAAATACACTTTCTCAGCACATCCGAAATTCATGCAGCAAAAGCGCATCTCTATACATCATACCGGCCGTTTGCCTTAAGATTTTTAACAAGCACAAATGTTGATACAATCATAACTATAAACATTATAAGCAGAAAGTAAGGGAATATATCAGTGCTTATGTTCTGTGCAAGAAGTCCGAATATAGGCGGCATAACCATAGTCCCCACAGAGGCAAATGCCATCTGCGAGCCCATGACAGACTGAGATATATCCCTGCCAAAATTTTTAGGCGTAAGATGAACAAGGTTTGGATAAATAGGTCCATTGCCGAGACCCACTAAAAACAATCCTATTGCTGCTACATAAAATGGCAGCGGCAGAGCCAACAGTACAATAGCCGTAATAATGGCCGCCTGTCCCATGTGTATGATACGCCAGCTTGGCAGTCTTGCTGCAAGCATTCCCGACAAAAAGCGCCCCAGCGCAATGCCGGCATAATAAAACGTTATAATTTTTGCAGCGTCCTCCGCGCTCATGCCCTTTGATTGTACCAAAAATGTACTTCCCCACGAGCCGCAGGTAAATTCAATAGCGCAGGAGCCAAAAAACATCAGCCATACCGCCCTTACCGACGGCATTTTAATAAGCTCTGTCAGCTTTATAGTCCTCGGCCTAACATCATCATCTTCATGAATATCAATGCTTCGTATCCTGCTCCAAAGCGGGATGGACAGTATAGTCACCGCAGTTATGCCTATCTGTATAAAAAATGCTATTCTATAGCCGCCGCGCCAATTGTTATTATCTGACAAAGCAAGCGACATAAGGTATGGACTAAGCATAACCCCAACACCATAGGCACAGTGAAGAAAACTCATATGCGTCGCCTTATAGTGCAGCGCTATGTAGTTGTTTAGACCGGAGTCTATTGCTCCGGCGCCAAGGCCCAAGGGCACAGCAAAAAGGCACAGCCATATAAGCCCGCCGGAAAGTGAAAATCCTAATAGTCCCACTGCTGTGAGCGCAGTACTTACTGCCGTCACTTTAGCCGTTCCAAAGCGGTTTATTACCCTTGCGCTGAGCAGGCTTGATATAACCGTTCCGCCGTAGATTATTACAGTTACAAAACTCGCATAGGATATTGGAAGGCCAAATTCTGTATAGATTGCCGGCCATGCGGCGCCGAACAGCGAATCGGGTATACCAAGGCCGATAAAATCTATATAAATTACTATAAGAAGTATTGTCGCCATAACATTCTCCGTAAATAAAAATTGTTCAAAGCAGATGTTAACACAAACCATTCTATATATCAATACATATGTAGTGTTATTAAAAAAATTTTTAATTGCCGTTTAGCATGCCCGTTAGAGATTATAAATATCAAAAAAGCACGTCACTATGCCGATTTTTTAACAATTTTTTGTTGAAATACAGCTTTAAAAATGCTATATTATTAAGT
>USGR01000130.1 GCA_900554165.1 uncultured Oscillospiraceae bacterium
TGGAGCTTATCGAAAGCGGGCTTGGCGAATAAAAGCAAAATTTGCCCTATGGATTTTTCCTTAGGGCAAATTTATTAAAGGAGGAATACGGATGAAAGGTATCGCAACTTCTGAAGGGTACGGAATAGGCAGAGTGTTAGTTGTAAAAGAGCCTAATCTTGAATTCACACCTAAAACCGACTGCAACGCAGAGCAGGAGTTAAAAAGATATAGAAGCGCCGTCGAAAAATTCTGCATAAAAACGGAAAAGGCGGCAGAGCGTGTAAAATTGGCTGCATCTGAAAAGGAGGCCGAAATAATACTCGGACATATACTCATGATAAAAGACCCGTATATGAACGGTGAGATTGAGAAACTTATAGAGGGCGGTCAATGCGCTGAAAGCGCGCTTTCATCTGTTTGCGATATGTTTGCGATGGTGTTTTCCTCAACCGACGACGAACTAACAAGGCAGCGCGCCTCGGATGTAAACGACATAAAAAATGATATATTGTCAATTCTCCTTTGCGCCGAAGAGCAGGATATTTTTGACGCACCGGAAAATACGGTGCTTGTGGCAAAGGATTTGACACCGTCAATGACGGCGCGCATAAACAAGGCAAACATCGCCGGAATTATAACCGAGACAGGCGGAAAAACCTCGCATTCGGCAATTCTTGCAAGAGCGATGGAAATACCGGCGGTGCACAGCGTGCCGGAGGCCGCCGAAAAGCTGAAAAACGGAGAAACCGTTATAGTCGACGGCAATGACGGCATAGTGATTGAAAATCCCACTCAAAAGCAAATAGATGAATACACCAAATTGCGCGCGGACTTTATAGAATATCGCAAAGCGCTGTCAAAATATATAGGCAGGGAAACAAAGACAGCCGACGGCATAAAGGTCGAGCTTGCCGTAAATATCGGAAAGCCGGACGAGGCAAGCAAGGCGATTGAATGCGACGGCGAGGGAATAGGCCTGTTTAGAACAGAGTTTTTGTTTATGGACAGAAGTACTCCGCCAAACGAAGATGAACAGTTTGAGGCATATAAAAAGGCCGCGCTCATAATGAAAAACAAGCCGGTCATTATAAGGACTTTGGATGTCGGCGGTGATAAAGGCATATCATATCTCAAAATGCCGAAAGAGGAAAATCCGTTTTTGGGATTTCGAGCTATTCGCTACTGCCTGAAAAATGAGGATATGTATAAGACTCAGCTTCGAGCGCTTTTAATGGCGAGCGCATATGGAGACATACGCATCATGATTCCGTTTGTCACATGTGTGGATGAAGTAAGAACGGTACGAAAGCTCATAAAGGAAATAATGTCAGATTTGAGCCAAGAAGGCATAGCTTATAGAGATGACATAAAAGTAGGTGTAATGATAGAAACTGCGGCAGCTTGTATGATTGCCGACATTTTAGCAAAGGAATCCGACTTTTTCAGCATAGGGACGAACGACCTTACCCAGTATATAATGTCGGTCGACCGCGGCAACGCCGATGCGGCATATTTGTACTCAGCTTATAATCCAGCAGTACTGCGTGCGATAAAGCATATAATTAAATGTGCAAAGCAAGCGGGGATACCTGTTGGAATGTGCGGCGAAGCCGCAGCGGATAAGAAGCTTATCCCATTGCTTATTTCCTTTGGCCTTGATGAATACAGCGTCAGCGCCGCTTCTGTGCTCAGCACCAGAAAAACGATTTCTGAGTGGTCAAAGAGCGAAGCAGATGCTTTAGCCGAAAAAGTTATGAAGCTTGAAACCGCGGAAGAAGTGGAACAGCTTTTGAGCGAGAGCCTAAAATAAAATATTGAATTATAAAAAGCCGCGCAGGTGAATTTGTGCGGCTTTTAGTTTTTATTAAAAATTCTATTAACATCAAAATACAATTAACATGGAGATTTTGAAAATTATCTTTTATCTTAAAGAGAAAAGAGTGTGAAAGTAGTCTGTATTAAAATTAAGCCTAGTATCGAAAGACAGCAAAAAGATATTTTGCCGTATCAATGTAAACCCGTAAAATCCTTACTCTTATTAATGATATGGATAACTTCGCGTGCACAAAAATAAAAAGCTGAGTCTGAACGAGACCCCGCGTATAGGCTCAGCCTGATGGGAAGCATTGACAAAAAAGATACCCGACGTTGTAAATAGAAAAGCAACTGCGAGTCCAGTGAAACAGGTCGCAGTTGGAAAGGAGGAGCAAGGGAGCGGGCGGATGGTGTCTTTTTTGCCGTGGGAATAAAAAGACGTCGGAGCAAAGCGGACTTTGCTCCGACGTGTGAAAGCCGCATAAAAAAGATATTTTTACGGTTTCGGATGGAAGATTTGACCCTCTAGTGGATCAGCACAGAATGTTTACAATTTCTTTGAATTCATTCGTATTGCGAAGTTGATCAAACTCTGGAGATGGCAGCCATTTATCGTGCATAATCTCGCAAAGAGTTCTTGTGTCCGATGTTTCAAAATCAATTTTCTTGTCAGTTATATCGCCGAGTAATATGCTGGAAAAAAATTGTTCTTCAGGGCGTTTGTCAAACGCTTTGGCTGCTGTTGCTCCGATTTTTAGATGTTCAACAGCCTCTGAAATATTACCGAGTCTTACATATAGTTTCGCAATATCCAATTGCAGCTTTGCCGCACCCCAATCATCCGGCGTGATGGTGTTGTCATACGCAATTTTTTCAAGCTCAAATACCTTTTTTATTGCAATAATGGATTGCTCATCCGAAATACAACCGGAATTTGCCAACAACCAGATAGAGTTTTTTAATCCTTCATAGCCTTGTTTTATTCTATTTCTCAAATAAGGAAGCTTTTCACTATCAGCCAAACTCCACCACATTTGATTTTCTTTGCAGAATTCAGCCGATGGCAAGGATTCATAAATAGTTCTGCCAATTTCCTTTCTTCCCATTTCGCAGTGATTGAAAGCAAGTCTGGCGGTTGCCTCAAGGCGAATATCCTGGTCCGGACAATATTTCATTATTCTTTCACCCAAGGCAGTAATTTCCGCATCGTACTTTTCCATGTTTTCTTTCCATTCGGGAATGTTGCTATCATCATCTCCCGCAATAAATAATGCGTGCATCAATTTATTCAATAACGCAAAGTTGTTCGGGTATTCTGCAACGCCCTCTCGCGCAATCGCAATGCAGTCATAAACTTTTCCTTGGCTGATCGCTTCCTGAAAACGGAGCAGATATTGTGCGACCTTTTCCTGCTCGACATTTTCATCGACTCCGAGAAGCTTATCTACGGTCACACCGAAAAAATCCGACATTACAGGGAGCAATTCCAGATCCGGGTAACACACGCCGGTTTCCCAACGCGATACGGATTGGTAAGAAATGCCAAGGCAATCCGCGAGTTCCTCCTGTGTAATATTCTTTTCTTTTCTCAAATATTTGATTGTTTCACCAATCTTGAGCCTCATATGATCCCTCCTTCATAATTATGAAAGCAGCGCCTCTTTCTATTAACAGTATATCTTATTAAAAATACGAATCCAACAACTTATTGATAGAGAAAATTTCAATCATATAGTGAGATGATGAAGCAAATAAAAATATTCAGTTGTTTCCTATCAATAACAAGAGAAAAGAGTTAAAAAGAAACGATAATTTTCTAACGAAAACTATCGTTTCTTTTTGGTAGGGGAAGGTGTGATCCTGATAGTATCCGGCTGCGCCGGTTACTGTGCAAATGTTTCTACGTGCAACCATTTGCTGGTTCGCTCCGATACTTCTCCGCAAAAAATAAGAGGGCACCGCTCATGCGGCACCCTCTTATTTTGGTGGACCTAAAGGGATTCGAACCCTCGACCTCTCGGATGCGAACCGAACGCTCTCCCAACTGAGCTATAGGCCCATATTTTACAAATTATTATCATATTGCAATACTGAACGGGACAGTAATTGCAGACGATGAACATATAACGCCGTACCATACAAAAATCAATAATACAAAATACGTCTGCAAACTCATTAAATTAAAAAATCTGCTTAACAAGTATACAACAAGCTGGGACGTTAGTCAATGTTTTGTTTTATAAATTATAAAAAAGCACAAATGTCTACGATAAATAATTATATTATTGCAATATGTCCATTTTGTATATATAATTTTTTCAGAAATATTTTTTATTAATGCAATAAAAATGTCTTTTGCTGCAATTATTATATGAGGGCGGAAAAGCAGGCAATGATAATTTTAACACTTTCTGCAGAAAAAGAGAATACCGCGCATGACATTAACAGATGGCTTGTAAAGGTCGCGCAGGGTGATAT
>USGR01000131.1 GCA_900554165.1 uncultured Oscillospiraceae bacterium
TGCACTTGCGGCACTGGTTATGGCAATGGCAGGGATAAATCCGGTGGTGCAGTTTCTGGTATTTTTCGTGGTATCCATTCTTTTGCTTGCTGCGACAAGACCGTGGGCGCGTAAATATGTAAATGCTAAAATGCAAAGAACAAACGCGGATAGCCTGATTGGGGAAAATATACGGATTTCCGAGCGCGTCAGTAATATGGATCAGACCGGGATGGCAGTTGTTCATGGACAGGAGTGGACGGTGCGTACCCGTAATGATAATGAGATCATTGAACCGGGAGAAGAAGCAAAAATTCTGGCAATCAGTGGTGTCAAACTTATAGTAGAAAAGGTATAGGTAAAGGAGGAAAAAGTTATGCCTGTTGTAATTCTCATTGTAGTGATCATTGCATTGGTCGTTATTGTGAACTGTGTGAAAATTGTTCCACAGGCGCATGCGGTAGTTGTGGAGAGACTTGGAGGGTATCTTACCACATGGTCAGTAGGGCTGCATTTTAAGGTGCCGTTTATTGACCGTATTGCAAAAAGGGTTTTGTTGAAGGAACAGGTGGTTGATTTCCCACCACAGCCGGTAATCACAAAAGATAACGTAACAATGCAGATTGATACGGTTGTATATTTTCAGATCACGGATCCAAAGCTGTATGCATACGGTGTGGAAAATCCAATCATGGCAATTGAAAATCTGACTGCTACGACGCTTCGTAATATCATTGGTGATCTGGAACTGGATGAGACACTGACATCGCGTGAGACCATCAACACCAAGATGCGTGCAACGCTGGATGTGGCAACAGATCCGTGGGGCATTAAGGTGAACCGGGTAGAGCTTAAGAATATTATTCCGCCGGCAGCGATCCAGGATGCGATGGAGAAACAGATGAAAGCTGAGCGTGAGCGCCGTGAAGCTATTTTAAGGGCGGAAGGCGAGAAAAAGAGCAGGATACTCGTTGCTGAGGGCGAGAAAGAATCCATGATACTTGAAGCAGAAGCCGAAAAGCAGGCGGCAATTTTAAAGGCCGACGCTGTTAAAGAAGCTAAAATCCGCGAGGCCGAAGGTGAGGCGCAGGCTATTGAAACGGTGCAGCGTGCTGTCGCCGACGGTATTATTATGCTTAATGAATCTAATCCAAAGCAGAACGTGCTTACTATTAAGAGTCTTGACGCTTTTGCAAAAGCTGCTGACGGCAAGGCTACTAAAATTATTATACCATCAGAAATTCAGGGCATTGCCGGCTTAGCGGCAGCGCTTAAGGAAACAATAACTGATGAAAGCGGTACTACAGACATGTCAAAATAAGAGCCGATAAATATTTATGATTATGATACGGGCATACACTAAAAAATATTTTAGGCTTTGCATTATCAGCTTTGTTTTTTATAAATATAAATTTTAAAAGCAAGAAATAAAGGGAGATGTTTTAATGGTTATAGAGCCAAAGGTAAAGGGATTTATATGTATAACGGCGCACCCCGATGGATGTGAGGAAAATGTGCGGCGGGCGGTTGAATATTCTCTTTCTCATAAGGGAAGCGCCGACAACGGGCCTAAAAATGTGCTTGTCATAGGTTCCTCAACGGGGTATGGCCTTGCGTCACGCATTACTGCGGCATTCGCTTTCGGAGCCGCTACTGTTGGCGTTGCATATGAACGCCCATCGTCCGGCAGGAGGACGGCGTCGGCAGGCTGGTACAACAATGCGGCGTTTGAAAAATATGCTGCAAAGTATGGTGTTCCATTTGCCAGTCTTAACGGCGACGCTTTTTCTGACGAGATGAAGGCTCAGACCATTGAAGCTATAAAAAGCACAATGCCGGGCAAAAAGCTCGACATGATAGTTTATAGTGTTGCGGCTCCAAAACGCACCGACCCGCGCACCGGCGAGGTTTACTCTTCGGTGCTCAAGCCAATAGGCCAGCCGTACTCTGAAAAAAGCGTGGATTTTCACACAGGCAAGGTTTCTTCTGTCTCTATTGACCCTGCTACAGATGAGGAAATTGCGGCTACGGTAAAGGTAATGGGCGGTGAGGACTGGCTCATGTGGATAAACGCCCTTAAAGAAAACGACCTTATTGCCGAAAATGCCGTTACGCTTGCTTATTCATACATTGGGCCGGAGCTTACTCACGCCGTATATAAAGACGGCACAATAGGCCGCGCAAAAATTGATTTGGAAGAAAAGGCGCGTGAGATTGACAAGCTGCTTTCCGATATCGGCGGCAAGGCGTATATATCTGTTAACAAGGCGCTGGTTACTCAGTCCTCGGCAGCTATTCCGGTAGTGCCGCTTTATATATCAATACTTTATAAGCTTATGAAGGAAAATGGCACGCATGAGGACTGCATTATGCAGATGAATCGTCTCTTCCATCGTATTTATGACAGCGAGAGCGTTAAGGACGTGCCTACCGACGAATGCGGCCGTATAAGAATGGACGACCTCGAAATGGCCGACGATATTCAAAGCAAGCTGAAAGATGTCTGGAGTATTATATCTTCTGATAATATTGAAGAAATTACCGACATAAAGGGGTATCGCGACGACTTCTATTCCCTCTTCGGTTTTGGCCTTGATAATGTAGACTACAGCAGGGACATTGCCGACTTTTAATCTTAACGTCTTATTTTCTTAAATTAATAACCCCGTCCGCAATATGGACGGGGTTGTTATATTTTTTCTTTTAAGCTGTACGCCCAGATGGAACGGGAGAAATCAGAAAAAGGATTGCCTAATAAAATTAGGGTTTTAAAAAGTAAAAGTATGGGAATATCAAAGCACAAACGGTTGAACAAATTATAATCATTTGCAATCGAATAAAAGCTTTCATAAACTCAATTAGATATAAATTTTATAAATCAATTTTCATATCCTTATAATAATATTCCATATCACGTTGGTTTATCTCACGCATTACTTTACATGGATTACCTACCGCCACCACGTTGGAGGGGATATCTTTTGTCACAATGCTTCCAGCGCCTATTACAGAATTATCACCTATATTTACCCCAGGCAGAATTACGCTGTTTGCGCCAATCCATACATTATTCCCTATCTTTATCGGAAGATTGTATTGAGCTGCCTTTTTTCTCAGCTCAGGATGCACAGGATGCCCTGCTACCGCCAACGTTACATTCGGGCCGAACATAGTGTTATCACCTACATATATCTCACAGTCGTCCACCATTGTCAAATTAAAGTTTACATATACGTTGTTGCCGAAGTGCACATACTTTCCGCCCCAGCTCGCATAAAACGGAGTTTCTATATGGCATCCCTCGCCTATTTCGGCAAACATCTCTTTTAACAGCTTTTGCTTTTTGATTTTTTCACTTGGCTTGAGATTATTATACTCAAACACTTTGTCAAGCCGCTTAACCTGTTCGTCAAGCAGCCGCTCGTCTTCGCAGAAATACAGCTTTCCGCTTCTCATTCTCTCTTTTACCTCTTCTATGCTGAAATTATTATCCATTTGTTTTCCTCCGCATTTTTCATAAAGTGATATATCTAATTCAGGCTTATATATTAGTTATATAGCAAAAATATTTTCATAATTTTTATTAATGAAATTTAACAGTTCCATTGGCAGCATTTCATATCAACGCAGCCGTTTAACTTAAATTTTACTCCTTCACTTTCCAGCAGGCAGCGCTGTTCTTTCCATCCCGGCGCCGTACGCCCAGCATGATTTACCACGCGGTGACAAGGATAACTGCCATATAGATGCGCCATACTAAGCACCTTGCCGACAAGTCTGGCATTTTTGCTTCTTCCAATCATCCGCGCTATTTGGCCGTAAGAAGCTACCTTTCCCTCTGGAATTTCTTCTACTACAGATAAAATTTCATAAATTAGACTTTCTTCCAGTACCATTTTCACACTTTCACCCGCGATAAAACACAGCAACATTCGTCGTGACTCTCGTCAACCCGAGAATTACCACCAGGCACATACTCCGTCGTTTCCATGCGGTTGAACTCGTCGATGCCAAGAACGCCGTACGCCTCTTTCGGCAGTGTGGGGTAGAACGACACGGGGCACTTGAAGCGCACGCGCTTCACAATCATCTCGCCATTCTTCGGGTTCGCGTCGGCGTTAATCTCTACGCTGTCCACCAGCTGCGGCAGAATCTCCTTCTGCCTTGCCGAGTCGTACGTGTCGAACTTCTCCTGGAACTCGTTCAGCATCTCGTACACGCGCTCCTCGAACATGTCGGAGTGGGCTGCGCGGGAGATGACCTCGATTACGTCGCGGTCG
>USGR01000132.1 GCA_900554165.1 uncultured Oscillospiraceae bacterium
CCTCAGGTTCGCTCTATTGATATCGCAAATGAATTGTCCTTTTCCAAGCCAAGTGTCAGCGTTGCCATGAAAAATCTCCGCCTAAACGGATACATCAATGTCAATCAGGAAGGCTATATCACCCTGACCGAGTCCGGGCTTGCCATTGCAGAAAAAATATTTAAGCAGTTATCAAAGATATAGTACGGTATATTTTGCGATATGTAAGTAAGATTATGCCGCAGTCAGCTTATGGTGTAAAAAGCATTAAAACGGAGGCAATTGTTAACAGTAAATTAATATAATTTTATGATTGCAATATATCGGATATTAATGTAAAATAATAGTAAATAAGGGGAGAGATAAATGTCTGTAAAATTTAATTATAAATATGCAGCTGATGTAATTTCAGAAGAAGAGTTTGCATCACTTCAGCCGTTTGTAAATGTAGCGCATGAAATGCTCCATAACGGCACAGGTGCAGGAAGCGATTTCACCGGCTGGCTTACATGGCCGGATAATTATGACAAGGAAGAATATGAAAGAATAAAGAAATCTGCGGAGAAGATAAGAAGCAACTCACAGGTACTGGTTGTTATAGGCATAGGCGGTTCATATCTGGGCGCACGCGCAGTTATTGAGTATATTCATTCGCCGAGCTACAATCTTATGTGCAAGGACACCCCGCAGATATTTTTTGCCGGTAACTCATTAAGCGGCGGCGAGATGGCCAATGTGCTCAAGCTGTGCGACGGCAAGGATGTAAGCGTGTGTGTTATATCTAAGTCCGGCACGACTACCGAGCCGGCGATTGCGTTTAGGATTTTTAAAGAGTATATGGAAAACAGATACGGCAAGGCGGAAGCGGCAAAGCGCATATACTGCGTAACGGACAAGAGTCGCGGCACGCTTAAAACGATTGCCGAAAAGGAAGGGTATGAGTCTTTTGTCATACCAGACGAGATAGGCGGCAGATACTCTGTTCTTACGGCGGTGGGCTTGCTTCCTATAGCTGTATCTGGCGCTGACATAGACGCACTTATGGCCGGCGCAAGAGATGCCGCCAAAGCGTATCAAAACAGTGATATATCTAAAAACGACTGTTATCGTTATGCTGCCGCAAGGAGCATTATGTACCGCAAGAATAAAGCGGTCGAACTGCTTGTTAGCTTTGAGCCGAGGTTTGCGCTTATGGCGGAATGGTTCAAGCAGCTTTTTGGCGAGAGCGAGGGCAAGGATAATAAGGGCATATTCCCGGCCTCATGCATATATTCGACCGACCTGCATTCAATGGGCCAGTTTGTTCAGCAGGGCTCGCGCATAATGTTTGAGACTTTTGTAAATATTGAGGGCATGGGCAAGGAAATAACAATAAAGAAGAATGAGGACAACGGCGACGGGCTCAATTTCCTTGACGGCGAGAACATGGGCTATATAAATCAGAAGGCAATGCAGGGCACTCTGCTGGCGCACGCCGACGGCGGTGTACCGAGCTTTATTTTAGATGTGCCGGGCGCCGATGAGCATTCTCTCGGCTGGCTCATATATTTCTTTGAGAAAGCATGCGCAATATGCTCATATCTGTTGGGTGTTAATCCGTTTAATCAGCCGGGCGTAGAGGAATATAAACGCAACATGTTTGCGCTGCTCGGCAAGCCGGGATACGAAACAGAGCGAGAAGCACTTGAAAAAAGGCTTAATGGCTGATAAAATTATATAAAAGCAAAAATAACCGCATAAGCGGAATTTATATAAAGGAGAGATTTATATGATATCCATTATCATCGGCAACAAGGGTTCAGGCAAGACCAAGCGTCTCATATCATTGGTAAACGAGGCGGTAAGTTCCTCAAAGGGGAATGTGGTATGCGTCGAAAAGGTGAAAAAGCTCACATACGATATCAGCCACAAGGCAAGACTTATTGCTACCGATAATTATTCCATATGCGGTTTTGATGCGCTTTATGGCTTTTTAGCGGGCATATGTGCCGGCAACTATGATGTAACGCATGTGTTTGTGGATGCGACATTTAGAATAGGCGGCAGGGACTATGAAGAGCTTGTAGGCTTTTTCACAAAGCTCAATAAGGTGTCGGAGGAATCAGGAGCGGAGTTTGTATTTACCCTTTCATGCGACGAGTCCAGCCTGCCGGAGCAGGTATTTGAGCTGACAAAGAAGCTGTAAGCGGCATACAATATGCGCAGCGGCTTGTTTTAAAGCGTCGATGTAAATGATTATCGGAGCGGAGAAGTGCGAATTAAATGGCTTGTCCGCTCTGATATATGATTTGCAGCGGGCGTATAATGCAAATTTTTTTCATTACAAAAAAGCACTTGACAACAGTGACATAGTAACTGTATAATAAATAAGATATTCAAGGATAAATTTGACTTTTGTCTTAAATTCAGATAAGGGGGTGCGTAAAAGTGGCATTAGTACCAAAGAGAAGAATATCCAGGACAAGGCGTGACAAAAGGCGTTCAAGCGTATGGAAGATTGACGCACCGAACCTAGTGAGATGTCCGCGCTGCGGTGATTATAAATTAATGCACCGCGTATGCGGCACCTGTGGATATTACAGGAACCGTGAGGTTATCAAAAAAGAAGCATAGTAAAGAAAAAAGAGGAGGATTTTTTCCTTCTCTGTTTTTTTAATATAAACTTTTTGAGGTAAACATTATGCCGGTAATAATTGAAAATGTGGAAGCGGGCGGTATTGCGTATAAAAAGGGCATGCGTTCCGGCGATATATTGGAAAGCATAAATGGGAACGAAGTAAACGACGTGCTTGATTATCAGTTTTATATAACCGACGAAAAACTGGATATTGTATATTCACGCAGCGGAAAAGAGCGGCATGTTCGAATAAAAAAGCCAGAATATGAGGATATCGGCCTGATATTTTCAACATATCTTATGGACGAGCAGCACACCTGCCGTAATAAATGTATGTTCTGTTTTATAGACCAAATGCCGCAAGGGCTGCGCAAAAGCCTGTATGTTAAGGACGACGACGAGCGCATGTCCTTCCTTTTCGGCAACTATATTACGCTTACAAACCTGCGCGAGGCGGATGTAGAGCGCATAATCAGGATGCATATAAGTCCCATAAATATATCGGTGCACACTATGAACCCGGAGCTTCGCGTCCGCATGATGAAAAACAGGTTTGCCGGCGAATGCCTTAATTATATATACATGTTTGCAAAGGCCGGTATAAAGATGAACTGCCAGATAGTGCTTTGTCCGGGAATAAATGACGGTGAGGAGCTTGTATATAGCATTGAAAAGCTGGCATCTCTTTATCCGGCAGTGCAGAGCATAGCTGCCGTACCGGTGGGACTTACTGCTTATCGCGAAGGATTGGAAAAAATTGAGCCTTACAGCAAAGAGACGGCGCAAGAGGTTTTGAATATAATAAACGGTTTTGGCGACAAGTTTGAAAAAGAGTATGGAACGCGGCTAATATATCCGTCGGACGAATTTTATGTGATATGCGGGAGCGACACTCCGGACTATGAATATTACGGCGATTTTTTACAGCTGGAAAACGGAGTGGGTATGTGTACTCTTTTAAGGCATGATTTTATTCAGGCGCTTAAAACTGCGCCGGAAAGTATAGTGAGCAGAAAAATAAGCATAGCGACGGGTGAGGCGTCATATAAAATTATAAAGTGCCTTGTTGACATGGCGCAGGATAAATGGCATAATTTAGAGTGTAAGGTTTATAAAATAGACAACGACTTTTTCGGCCGCAGCATAAGCGTAACAGGGCTTATATGCGGACAGGACCTTATAAAACAGCTCAGCGGCGCCGACTTGGGTGAATATCTGCTTATATCAGATTCTATGCTGGACAGCGAAAATGCGAGATTTTTGGATGATATAACTCCGTCCGAGGTGGAGACGGCGCTTAATGTGCCGCTTAAGGCGGTACCATGCAACGGCGGATATGAGCTGCTTTCAGCGCTTATCGGTGAAGAGTTGTAACACGGTGGCATGGAGACATGTTTTGACGTCCGCAAATTTTTGAATTGATGGGGCTACATGAGCGCTGCAAATAATGTTAATGCAATGTACGCAGATTAAGCCGTATCTACGCATATATTAGACGGCATATATCTTTTTGTGTTTGTGCCGTACGCCTAAAATATTATATTTATGTAAGTTTTAATATCCGGCTTTTGATATATAGCGGCGTACTCGCTGTAATTTGTGCGTCCGGCTGCGCGGCTTTACAACT